>NZ_JBSFLB010000032.1:0-106547 GCF_053598835.1 Streptomyces sp. NPDC001070 | reverse complement strand
GAACACCGTCGTGCCGGTCTCCAGCGGCACGTTCAGGTTGTCGGTGAGGTTGTCGCTGATCAGGGTGCCGACGACGCTGATCAGCGCCACGGCCGCCCAGTACACGCCCGGCCGGTACGCCCGGGTGCGGAACTGCGCCACGAGCACCCCGGCAAGCAGCACGCTCATCAGCAGCGACACCCCGGTCACGCCCAGGCCCAGCTTCTCGTTCAGCAGGTCCGCCGCCGTCTCGCCGACGGTCGTGCACAGCACCTTGATCACCCAGAAGTACACGGTGACCTCGGGCACCTTGTTCCAGCGGATACGGCGCTCCGAGCCGAAATCGGCATAGCCAGGAGTCTCCGCCGTCTCAGTAGTCCTGGGCCCGAGGCCCGACGCTGCCACGGGGAACCTGAACGCATCCTGATTACCGGCCAGTCGTACGGGCACGGGCGCATTCCATGACAGAGCATCCCAGGCATGCCTGGCCATACCCCGCCTGTGCCGCAGGAGCCCACCGCAACCTGGCTGCGCCGGCGTCTGGGACGCGCCGTCGTCGTCGCCTACGCGGCCGCCGCGGCCGTGCCCGAGCCGGGCCGCTGGCTGCGCCGGGCACACGGTCTTCCCCTCCCGGGCGCCGGGCTGCGTTGGGACGTTCCCGAGGCGCTCCTGTGCCTGATCTTGTTCACGGCCGGCCTTCAGGTGCCCCTGCGCGTACTGGGCAGCCGTCTGCTCCGGCCCACCGCCTTGCTTGCGGGGGTCGTGCTACACCTGGGCGTCCCGCTGCTGGTGATTCCGTTGCTGGCGTATGCCCTGCACCGCACGCCGGACAGCGACGGTGGCAGCGGCATGCTTGCCGCGATGATCCTGATCGCGGCGATGCCGGTCGCGGCGGGTGCCACGGTGTGGACCGCCCGGGGCGCGGGCGACCAGGCGGTGATGGTGGGCATCGTGCTCGCGTCCACCCTGGTCAGCCCCTTCACGATCCCGGTGACCATCAAGGTCCTGTCGCCCCTGCTCCGCGGCGATTATGCGGGCACGCTGTCCCGGGCGGCACACGTCGCGGGAAACGGCTTCGCCGTCACCTCCGTGCTGCTGCCTTGCGGTGTGGGCATCGCGTGCGCGGTTCTGCTGCCTGCCGGTGTGCTGCGACGCCTCATCGACGCGGTGCTCCCCGCCTCGCTGACCGGCTCGGTGCTCCTCACCTACGTCAACGCCAGCGGCGCTCTGGGCTCCTTCTTCGCCCACCCACGGCCGCTGCTGCTCGTCGCGGCCCTGCTCGTGGCGGCGGCAGGCTGCGCCCTGTCGTTCACCGTGGGCCGGACCGCTGCGCGCCTGCTGCGCCTCGACCCGGGTGCCCGGTCCTCGCTCACGTTGGCCTGCGGGATGAACAACAGCAGCGCGAGCGCCGTCCTGATCGCCACCGCGCTACCCGACCGGCCGCACCTGCTGCTGCCGGTCCTCGCCTACGGTCTGCTGCAGAAAGCCGCCGCCGACCGGGTGATGCGCACCCGTCCATCACGCGAAGAAGGGCACAGGCCGCCGAAATCCCGCAGCGGTGTCCCGGCAGGCCGGCCCTGATCGGAGCGTACACACGAGGTGGTTCCGCCGTGCTACGGCCCCGTCGCTGATCGGCCGCGACGTTGCCACTGCAGGCGGGTCTGCTGCTACCGCTGCTGTGGCGGCGGAAGCGGTCAGCGCCCGCGTTCGCGGCGGTCATGGCGGTGTTCGTGGTCCGGTGGGCCCTCGGCGCGGCGCTGCGCACGGACGTCGCCCTGCCCGTCGCCCTGTACAGTCTGCCTCGACCATCGGCGGCTGATGGGCCCACTCGGCGCGGAAGACCTCGCGGATCCGGTCGGCCTTGGCCTCGATGCCACGCTTTCGGCCGGCTCGCTTGAGCGCTGCCTGGATCTGCGTGCGGCTCAGCCACGCGGCTTGCGAGGGTGTGGGGGCGAGTTTGAGCAGATCGCGAGCTTCGGGTCGGCAGAGGCCGTTCTGCCAGGTGGCGAAGGCGTCCAGGGCGGACGGGAAGTACTCGCGCAGCAGGGATCGGAGCTGGTTGGAGTTCTGCTGCCGGTTCCACGTGGCGTTCTGCTGAGCGCGGGCCAGAACCGCGATTGCGCGGGCAAGGTCGCTGTCCTGCGGCAAGGGCCGGTGGGCGTGCATGTCGGAGCGCAGGATGTTCGCCGCGCACCCCGCTGCTGGGCGAACTCGACGCGCTTGAAGACCATGGCCAGGACGGTGGCGCGGGAGCCGGCCCCTCGATCGGATTCGTAGTCCGCGGGCGGCCCTGAGCGCGAGCGGCGGTCCGTACCCGGGGAGGGTACGGACCGCCTGACTCACTGATCTTTGTGCTCCGCGCTCAGGCTCGGAGCATGAGTCCGGCCGTCATCGGCGGAGTGCCCTGAGTGCCTGACGCACCAAGGTCGCACGGTCGGCCGCGGAGGTTACATGCTCGAGGCCGAAGCCCAGCAGCACGGTGTCGTCCGTGACGACCGCGCCCTGCGTCAGCGGGCCGGTGCGCGCCCAGTCCCGCTGGGCGGGCGGGCTGCCCACGGGCGGACCGGAGACGTTCCAGGGGCCGAGGGAGGTCTCGAAGCCCTCGGTCTCGGTGACCGTGCCGCCGATGACCAGGGAAGTCTCGTCGGCCTGGACGCCCTGGCCGCCGGAGCCCGGGTCGGTGACGTAGCTGAGCGAGACCTCGACCTTCTTGCCCGCGTAGGCGCTCAGGTCGAAGTTCACCTGCTGCCAGCCCTGGGAGGAGCCCGTGAAGCTGTTCCACGCGCCCGAGGTGCCGGTCGCCGTGCAGCCGTCCGTGCCCGGGGTCAGGTAGTGCGTCAGCCACGGGTGCTCACCGATGTAGAACCCGGCCTCGCACTCAGTGGGCACGGTGGTGCGGGTGGCGCCGCCCGCCTCGGGGAGCGTGGTCCAGTCGTCGGCGCCGACGGTGTGGATCTCCAGGATCGCGTTGTCGTAGCCGGGCTCGGTGCTCCACAGGAGACGGGAGCGGAGGGTAGGCGAGTCGGCCGCGCTCACACCGCTCAGGTCGATCGTCCGGGTGAGCCGGTTGTAGGCGTCGTCGGTGTGGACCGCGGCCGCCATGTAGGAGCCCGCGTAGGGCGCGTCGGAGGCGACGGACCCCGTGTACCGGCCGGCTCCCTTGCTCGCGAACTGCGGGTACGTGGCGGGCGCGAGCCAGTCGGAGGTCACCCGGTAGGTGCCCGCCGTGTCCAGCGGGTTGCCGGTGGCGGCACCGAGCGGACCGCTGAAGCCGGCCAGCGCGCCGGTGCCGGCGAATCCGGTCGCCCCGGCCGTCGACGTGCGCGAGTACGCGCCCAAGTAGTACTGGCTGAAGTCGTTCGACGGCGTGCCGTCGGCCAGGGCCACGTTGCCGCCCGCCCGCTCGCCCGCCTCGATCAGCTTGCCGCCCTCGTTGAGGTAGGCGCGCAGCTCGAGCTGGGTGGGGTTGCCTGGCAGTGCCGCGCCCGTGTAGTGCACGACGGTGCGGAAGTGCCCGAGGACGCCGAGCGCGTCGGGCGCGCCCTGCGTGGCGACGTCCCAGACGGCCGCGCGGTGGCCGTTGGCCTTCAGGGCGTCGACGTACGCCTTGGTCTGGGTGGCGGCTGCGCCTTCCTCGGCGACGACGAGGGTGTCCGCCGAGGGGCGGTCGGCGACGGTGTAGGTGAAGTGGTCGCTGGAGACCTTCTTGCCGCTCTTGGTCTGGCCGGTGAACCACACCTCGACCTTGTCGCCGGCGTCTCCGTCGCGTACCGTCGCGCGGTACTCGTCGAAGTAGAGGTTGTCCTCGCCGCCGTAGGTCTCGCCGCCCCGCCAGGAGCGCAGTGACTCGTCCTTGGTGCGGCCGCCGTTGACCCGGTAGTTGAGTTCCTTGTCGCGCAGCGACTTGCGGGCGACGACCGACACCTGCTGGTCGTGGCCACGCGCGTAGGAGGTGGTGAAGGACCCCGGGGTGAAGTCGGCGGCGTCCAGGCCCACGGAGGAGACGGGGACGTCGGGGTGGGCAGCCGTCTCGGCCACGGAGAGCGCGAAGGGGATGTTCTTCGCGAACTCATCCTGGATCAGCTTCTCGTCGTCGGGGAAGTTGAACCCGGACTGGCAGTCGGAGGCCACCCACTGGTCGTTCGGGTCGATGTCGGACGCCGTCTGGCACGTCGACATCTCGGGTGTGAACATCGCCAGGCCGTTGACGTTGGACGCGTGGCCGTCCGCCTCGCCGTTGGTGGTGTAGAGCTCCGAGGAGACCTGGGGGTGGTAGCCGGGGATCGCGGAGTTGTCCGGTGTGCCGGCCAGGGCCTTGTAGAGGACGTCGTCGGGGGTGTCCGTGGCCACCTGCCAGCCGACTCCATAGAGCAGCAGTTCGGCGGCTGAGTGGTAGTTGATGCCGTAGGTGAAGCCGATGCGCTTCTCGAAGGCGTCCAGCGCCCGCGTCTCCGGCTCGGAGTTCGGGCCGGCGCCGCGGTAGGTCTCGCTGGCCGGGTTGGGCGAGGAGCCCTCGTTGTCGTAGCCCCACTTGTAGGCGAAGTTGCGGTTGAGGTCGACGCCGTCGCCGGCGGTGATGACGCCGTCGCCGTTGTTGTCCCGCAGGTTCTTCCGCCACAGGCGGGTGTCGTCGCTCTGGAAGGTGTAGTCGTAGCCGTCCGGGTTCGCGGATATCAGGAACCAGAGCTCAGTGGAGTCGACGAGCTTCTTGATCCGCTTGTCGGTGCGGTAGTTGTCGAGGTAGTAGTGCATGAGCCGGCGGGTCATCTCCGGCGTGATCCACTCCCGTGCGTGCTGGTTGGACATGTACAGCACGGCGGGCTTCGAGCCGTCCTTGGACCTCGCCGCGTCCTTGGTGAGTTTGAGGGCGAGGATGTCCTGCCCGCGCGTCGTCTTGCCGATCGAGACGACCTTCGTCAGGCCGGGGTTCGCGCGGCCGGTGGCGAGGATCTCCTCCTTGATGCCGCCCTTGCCGCTGTACGGGCGGAACACCTTCTCGGCCGCGTTCTGCACGCGTGCCTCGGCCTTGGCCCCGAGCGTGTGCTCGGTGAGCCGTACGCCCTTGCTCTCCAGCTCCTCCGCCTGCTTGCCGGTGAGGTACACCTCGACCGCGGCCGTACCCTGCGCCGTCGGGCGCTCGCTCAGCTCGTGCGCGTCCTGGCCGGCCTCGAGCAGCAACGGGATCTGATTTTGCGTCACTTCCGCGCGGTACACCTTGACGGTGTCCGCTTCGGTGGCGGTCGAGCCCGCGCCGCGGGCCTGGGCCATGGGTGCCACCGTCGCACTGCACAGGATGAGGGCGCCGACTGCAGCGATCGTTAAGGATCTGATTCTCACGAGCATCCCTTCACGTCGTTCCAGGACAGAGGGGCCAATCCCATAAGAAGTCGGGGCATCAGTCAAGATGCGGGGAAAGACACGTCTCGGGGGCCGGTGTGTCGCCGGGGGGACATTTCCCGTCCGGTGTTGATGAATTCGGACGCGATTGCCCGAAAGCGGGGTGATGAAGCAGGGGAATTACATGATCGCCGTGAACGCGGTTTGACATAGGCCGCCTGCACTTCTCGGTAGCCTGCTATCCGCAGGAATACGCCGTTCCGCGTTCGCGGTGAGCCGATACCCCCTTCCCGTCGGGCCCGGCGGACTCAACGGCGAGAGCAAGGAGCTCCGTCAGCTCCGGTGGTCTTCAAGGAGGACCCGGGCATCTCCAGCCGCCGATCGCAGCACACAGCGACCTGCTCGTCCAGGTCGCTGCTGTTCGTTCCGGCCAACTGCCCCGTATCGATGGGGTGCTGGCGACGCCACATATAGATCGTCTGGTCGCCGATGCCAAGGAGCCTGGTGACGTCGGCGACCTTCCTTCCGGATGCGACGGGATCGAGGACCTTGCAACGGAATTCGGGCGGATAGGTGCGGGGCATCACGGCCTCCGAAGCTGCTGGATGGTCAATGGTCCAGCACCCGAATCCATCAGTGCCGGGACGGACCAGGTGAGGCCCGCCATGCGTTGATTGAGGAGATGCGAACGGCTCTGCGGCGATCATGACAAGCATGGTCAGGGGGCGGCGGCGTTTGAACCCGCAACCGCTCCGTCCGGAAGGCTGGAGCAGATCCTTCTTTCGTCGCTGGGCTGGCGGGCAGAACTCGACGCTCTCGGCATGCGCGGTAGGGGGTGTGTAGGGCGAACACGGCTCGGCCGTGCATTTGCCGCATGATCCTCTTGGTTCGCGTGTTGACGCCCTCGGTGCGCCCGTTGTGATGGGGCCGGGTGAGGCCGGCGTTGACCGCGGCGCGGTCGAGTTCGAGCCCGTTCGCGAATGCGTGCGGATGAGGAAGGCCGGAGGTGTGGACGGCTGCGAGCCATCTGGTGAGCTTGGCGTCGTTGCCGACAGCGGGAGTGAGGAGCTTCGCGAACTCTCGGATGAGACACACGAGTTCGGTCATTTCGGGGCATGCGGCGGTGACTTCTCCCAGGAGTTGGGTGTCCTTGTCCCGCAGATCGTCGGGGCGGGTGAGGAGAAGGCGGGCGAGCCGGCGCGGGGTGGTAACGGGCCGGTCGCCCTCGGCACGGCCCTGGGTGATGTAGCGGTAGAGGAGGTTGAAACTGCCGGGACAACCCTGTTCCTGGATTTCACGGAAGAGCTGTTTCGCGGGGTCGGCTGCCCGGCGTTCGCGCAGGTGGTTGCGGTAGGGGTCGACCAGGGTGGGCCGGTAGCGGGGCGCCCGCCGCAGGGCCTGGGGTTCGCGGGTGCGTGCGCAGCGTTTGACGGTGTTGAGCGACAAGTTCAGGCGTCGGGCACACTCGAGCAGGCCCACACCTTTGTTCAACAGGTCGTGGATCTGGTGCCAGCCTTCGCGTGTTGTCTGTTCGTGGACGCCGGCCGGGGGGGCGGGTTGGCGATTGCCCAGCATGAGCTGTGGGAGCGGACCTCGCTCAGGGTCTTGTCGCAGAGGTTCTTCCATAGATGCCACCGGTCGCTGACCTGCACTGCGCCGGGCAGGGCCCGGCGGACGGCTTCGCCATAGGCGCCGGAGCCGTCCGGCCCGGCAACGGCAACGCCGCGGCGGGAAGTGGCACGTCGCCGGTGACGCTGTCGGCGAAGGTCGGCGAAGGTCGGCGAAGGTCGGCGCGGTCGGGCGGCTCGCGGCCGCCACGGGTGCCGTGGTGGTCGACGTCGCCGTGCCCGCCGCCGACGGGCCCGCGCTGGCCGCGCAGATGGCCACCGGCCACGTCGCCCTGGTCGTGGTCGCCCGGGTTGGTTCGTGATGGCGGTCATCGCGCTGGGTGGAGGCTTCGGCGCGCCCGGTGTCACGACCACTGCGATGGCTCTGCTGCTGACCTGGCCGCTGGAGAGCGGGCATCGGCTGGTCCTGCCCGGCCTGTACGACCCGGCGCACGCGTCGTCGATGAGTCCGGTGTGGAAGCCGCTGTCGGCGGCGATGTTCGCCGGGATCGAAGCCCACGCCCATGACGTGCTGGTCGACCGCGAGCCCGTCCACGGCGCCGCAGGCGGCGCCCGGGACTGTCAGCTCAGCGCACGCTGCCGTGACCGTATGGGGGCCGTAGGGCTGCGGTGGCTGCGGGGGCGGTTGTTCGATGGGCGTCATCCCCTGCAGGGGCCGGCCGTGGATCGAGCTGCCGCCGTAGCCTGGCGTCGTGAGCACCGACCGGCCTGCCGAGCGTGACGCGGAACCCGCGCCGCCGTGGGACCCGGCCCGCAAGCCCGAGCCGCCCCGTCAGTCTTACGACCGGTTGGAGCGTCCGAGCCTCAGCATCCGTGTGGGCGGGGAATGGCGGCGGGCTGAGGTGATGCAGCGGGAGAACTGGCCGGACGGCCGGGTCCGGCTGCTCTGCTGGGTCTACCTGCCGAACGATTCGGAGGGCATGGCTTGGCGCATCCGCTCGTACTGGTGGGATCGGGCAGCGATGCGGTTCGTCCAGCCCCAGCGGTAGGGAGCTGTCAGACCCCCGATTTACGATCCGGTCATGGCCGACATCACCGTCTGAATCCCTCGCTGATCTGCAGCGTTCCTTTGATGCAGCCCGGAAGGCGGTCCGGGATCATCACTGTGCCACGGGTCCGGTGCTGGAGTGGACGAAGGAGCAGCGGGCCGAGGGTGACGCACTGCAGGCGCGCTGGGGTGAGGTCGCGGCCGAGCTTCGGACAGCCATTGAGGAGTCCGGACTCGAGGCCGAGCACGGCGCGTATGAGTGGGGGCGCGCGTTGCGGCGGGCGGCGTACGGCGAGGACTACAACGGAGAGTAGCCGGAACGAGTGCGGGCCGAGGGCCGGCTGTCGTACAGGTATCAGGCCGGCTGAGCAGACCACGCAGGCGGTGGTCTGGTCGTTGTGGTTGAGCGGCGTCCGTCCGGATCCGGTCCTGGCAGGTCGACGCGCGGCATGAGCGCCGCTGGAGCGCGTGTGGCAGAGCAAGCCCCGCCGGATCATTCAGGCCATGGGGAGTTGCCCCAGGGGGCCCTTCGTCGGCCTGTGCCGCGAGAACGGCTGCGACTTCGGCATCGGTGAAACAGGCGCCCTGCCAGATGTCCGGGCGGGCAACGGGCTGCAGGGTGACGTCGGTGCCGTATCGGCGGGCCGCCTCGAATCCGGCATACGTGCGCGCGGTGCGCGGCCACGCGCAGGCCGGATGTGCACGCTGCGGGCCGTGACCCGATTGGGTGTGGTGAGGCTGCAGGAAGGCCAGATTCGCTGTTCGATGGGCGGCAACGGTCTGGCGCGGCCCCCGACGCACCGGACCCGCGTGCCTCGTGCCGCGCAGGACAGGACGGACAAGAGTGACGATCAGCGCATGAGCGGCTGAGGGCCGGGCAGGTGGTGCACCCGTGGCAGGCGAGACGGGCCCGGCGGACCTGGACGCGGTGGCCGATGAGCTGTACGGACTGCCGCCGGCGGAGTTCACCGCGGCTCGCAATCGCTACGCGCAGGCCGCGAAGAAGGCCGGTGACCGGGCCCTGTCCGACCAGATCGCAGCCCTGCGCAAGCCCACCGTGTCGGCCTGGGCCAGCAACCTGCTGGCCCGGGAGCGGCAGGAAGAGGTCGGGCCGTTGCAGCAGCTGGGGGAGGCGTTGCGGCGGGCGCACCGGGAGCTGGACGGGGAGCAGCTGCGGCGGCTGAACCGGCAGCAGCGGGAGCTGGTGTATGCGCTGTCCCGGCAGGCCAAGCAGCTCGCCGCGGAGGCCGGTCAGCCGCTGAGCGACCAGACGGTGCGGGAGGTGGAGGAGACACTGCACGCCGTGTTGGCGGATCCCGAAGCCGGGGAGGCCTTCGCGGAGGGTCGGCTGACCAAGCAGCTGGCGGCGACCGTAGACCTCACCGGCCAGCCCACCATCGCCACCGGCAAGACTCGCCCGCGGCCCGCCCCGGTCCGCGACCTGCCCCGCCGCCCGGCGAAGAAGAAGATGCCCGCGCGGGGTCGTGCCGCGGAACAGGCCGCCGAGGCTGCCCGCGATGAGGAGCGGGCGCGCAGCGAGGCGGAGCTGCAGCGCCGGCGCGAAGAGGTGGAGCAGGCCGAGCGGCAGGCCCGCGAGGCGGAGCAGGAGGCTCAGGCCAGGGACGAGGACGCCGCGGCGGCGCAGGAGGACCTGGACGCGGCGGACCGGGAACGCGATGCGGCGCAGGCGCGGCTGGATGAGCTGCGAGAGCAGGTCAAAAGCGCCGAGAAGGCCGTCCGGGCGGCCCGTGAGAGCCAGGATCAGGCGCGGCTCCGGCTGCGCGACGCCGCCCGCGCGGCGCAGGGCGCGCGCCGCCATGCCCAGCAGGCAGCCGCGCACGCCGACCAGCTGGCCGACCGGCTCGACCAGGACTTTTGACCGGGCCCGTGGGCAGGGCGACCAGGTGAGAAGGACCGAGGAGGCGAGCGTGACGGCCAGGCCGATCTGGTCGGGCGTGGTGAGCTTCGGGCTGGTGACGGTGCCGGTGTCGCTGTTCACCGCGACCGAGGACCGCACCAGCCACTTCCACCAACTGCAGCGCGGCACCTCCGACCGGGTGCGCAATCAGCGGGTGAACGAACGCACGAGCAAGGAAGTCGGGCGTGCCGGATCTGGTACACGGCCCCGGCTTGTCCGAGGCCGCCGATCCCGGCCTGACCAGGCGCCAGCGCGGCGCTCTGGTGCGCAGACTGGCACAGCAGGAGCACATCGACGCCGACGGTCGGCCCTTCCGGATCAGCCGGTGGGCGTTGGACCGCTCTGAAGATCGCCGGGCGCCCCGACCAGCTGTTCACCGAACGCGCTGACTTTGATCCACACGACCTCGCGCGGCTACCTGCGGGCGGTCAACAACCTGTCCCTGCAGGGCCTGGTCGCCGCGTTCGCCACCGGCAACAACCTCGTCGACGAGGCCGCCGCCAGCGCGTCCGTGAGCGAGGTGGTCGGGGACTGAACCACCCGCTGAGCCTCCCAGGATGGACAACGAGGACAGCAGCTGGCCTGAATTCCTCCTACGGTCGGTCCATGACCACCTCGTCGCAAAACCCAGCCCCGTACCTTCCAGACGAGCACGGCGAGCTGCTGCATGCACTCGCGGAACAGCGGGCGTTACTGCTGATCACCATGCGCGACATCACCGACGCCCAGGCCGCAGAGCATACGACGGTGAGCGAGCTCACCCTGGGCGGCATTCTCAAGCACCTCACCCGGGGTGAGCAGGTCTGGACGCAGATCATGGTCAAGGGAGACGGAGAACTGCCGGAGGGCATGCTCGACTTGGACCAGTACCGCATGGTCGAAGGCGAGACGCTCGCTGCGCTGCTGGAGCAGTACACCGCCGCCGCCCAGAGGACCGAGGAGTCCGTGGCCGCCCTGCCGGACCTCGGCCAGAGCGTTCCCCTTCCCAGGACCCCATGGTCCCCACCAGAGACCATCCACTGGTCTGCACGCCGGATCCTGCTGCACTTGATCAGGGAGACAGCCCAGCATGCCGGACACGCGGACATCATCCGGGAAGCACTCGATGGGGCCAATACCACCGCTCAACGGTGACCGCCTATAGCTGACGATCTCAAGGAGTCCCAACGCAACCGGCACCTTGCCGAAGAAAACGACACCTTGCCGGCAGCCGCCCCGCCGGGATCCCCACCGGCGGGGCTTCGCCGTCGCAGTTCATCGGCATCGTGAACGCCGCCTTCGTCGGCATTTTCAATGTCGGGCAACAGTACGCGCCCCGTCGTGGCAGGTGATGAGGAGGTCGTCCGCGCGGATGGTGAGCTGGTACGGGCCGTTCCCTGGGCGAAGTCGCCGAAGGTGCGGGAGATCCCGGAGCGGGCGCTGCGCTCGCCGAGGTCGTGCAGGGCGACTTCCAGGGCCATGGCGCGGGCGATGCCGGCGACGGCGCCGGGGCAGGTGGCTTCCGGTCCGATCGTGGCCTGCTCGCGGGCGCAGGTGTCCAGGGGCTTCCGCGAACGCGCTCCACGTGGAGTACGGACCGGGGAGGGCGCGTAGATCGTGTCGAAGACGGCCGCCCGGGCGGCGCGGGCCACGGCGTCGCGGCGGTCCTCGGCTTCGGGGGTGTCGGTGGGGCCGGTGTACTGGCTCCTGTCCATGACAGGGGTGCTCCGTTCGGTGGCAGGGAAGTGGGGCGGGGTGGTCAGGGCTGCGGGGGGCGCCGGTATCGCTTCGGGGTCCGGGTCCGGTAGCACGGGAACACCTCGGACGGGAACCGGTCGGCGCCGGCTGCGCGCCGCATCAGGTGCTGGAGGTGGTGCCCGTCCAGCCACTTGGGTCGGGGGCAGGAACGGCCGTAGGCGGCGCTGCGCCATGTGGTGGCCTCAGCCATGCCGCCGCGCTGGATGGCGGGTCGCTGGGCCCGTTCGGGCCACTCGCCGCGCAGCACTTCTGAGACAGCGTACGGGAATCGGCGTCGCATGAGCGGCGTGAGCGAGCGGGCAAGTCGGGTGCGGGTGGCGTGCATCGTGCGGCTTGACGGGCTGGGCGTCAGCGCCAGCGAAGTTCGGGTGGGGGCCCCGCGTGTCGACGAGCGCGGTTCGTTTGTGACACTCGTCCCCATGACCAACAGCAACGCCCTTGACTTCACTCAGATCGCTGACCCGCACGAGATCACTGACGAGTTGAAGCAGACCCTCGTGGAATGCTGGACCGAGGTGAGCAATGCGGGTGGGGCGGCCGGGTTCCCCTTTCCGCCGGTGGACGCCGCCGAGGTCACCGCGGTCCTTGACCGCATCATCGAGAAGCTTGCCCCAACGACCAGCCGCCTTCTGATCGCCCTGGCCGATGGCACCGTCGCGGGCTGGCTGAACATCCGCTGCGACCCCCACCCGCCCGTCGCGCACTGGGGCACGATCCACCACCTGCAAACCCGTCTCGGCGTCCGGGGCCAGGGGATCGGCGCGGCATTGATGAGCCGGGTCCGTGAGGTCGCCCGCGACGAGATGGGCCTGGAGCAGCTGCACCTTGCCGCCCGCGGTGGTGTCGGTCTCGAAGAGTTCTATGGCCGACTCGGCTGGAAGGAGATCGGCAGGTGGCCCGGCGCTCTGCGGCTGGCCTCCGGCGACGATCGCGATGAGGTCCTCATGGTGTTGTCGCCTTTGTGACACCCAGCAACCTGATCTTGGCCCAGGTGGGGCACGACGGCAGGGACAGCAAGGTTGTCATGCCGAGAGGGGCTGCGTGCGCTCGACGAGCTGTCCGCGTTCGAAGCGGGCTCCGGCGCGGACGACGGCCACGAGGTGAGGTGAGCTCACGGCCCGCCAGCGGGCCCGGGCGGACTCGACGAGCTTGAAGACCATGGCCAAGGCGGCGGCAGCGCAGCCGGCACCTCGGGTGACCTTGGTCCGCAAGCGGACAGTGGCGAAGGTCGACTCAATCGGGTTCATCGGGTTCGTTGTGCGCAAGTGGATCCAGTGCTCGGCGGGAAAGTCGTAGAACGCCAGCAGTTCGTCGACGTCGTCGGTGACAGCCTTGGGGAACTTCGCGCCGTAGCTCTTCTCGAACGCGGCGACGGCCTTGAGCGCGTGGTCGCGATTCTCGGCGTTGTAGATCTCCTGCAGGGCCTTCTTCGCGCCGGGCTGAGCGGACTTCGGCAGGGCGTTCGCTCGGCCCAGGAGTCGGCGGACTCGCGGTAGCCACCGTTCACGGCGATCAGCTCTTTCGTGCCGTCCGGGCGGACGCCCATCAGCACCAGCACGCACGACTTCGCCCCCCTCAGACGTAGGCGCAGGTGGATGCCGTCGGCCCAGACGTAGACGTAGTCGCTGGCGGACAGATCGCGCTCACCGAACGCCTTGTGGGGGTGCGGGCCCGGGCTCCCGGCTGGGTGTGGCGGCCTTTCGGCGGCGACGTGGAGGGAGGGAAGGCAGCGGGGGGATCGGCTTGGACGGCGGTGAGGCCGCTGAACAGGCAGGTTTGGACGGCCGCCGGGCGCAGCTGGGCAACCGGGGCCGCCTGCTGCAGGTGGCGGGCGGCGGTCCACCGCGCCCACTCCTGCCGGACGCCCCGCAGCCCCTCGATGAGGAGATGGCCGGCGGCCACGTCGTGCACGGTGCCGCCGAGCCACAGCCACAGCCACACCTCGCTCTTGGGCAGTCCGGGCCGGGTAATCATGGCGAGATGGTGGATGTCGCCCCAGCCGGGGTGCAGTCCGCCGGGCCGGACCCACGTCCAGATGCCCGGGCGGATCTCGCCGGGCCCGGCCGGGGTGTGCCGGTACGGGGGCTGCTGGCGGCGGGCCCGCCGGGGCCTGGCCGGGTAGTAGTGGCTCGGTGGGTAGTGCGGTAGGCGGCCCTTGGCGGCATCGGCTGCGCGGGCGGCGACGGCCTCGGCTGCGGTGTGGCAGCGCGGGCCCGGGTGCCAACGGCGGGGGCCACGCCTCTCCCACCAGGTGGGGCTGCCGCAACCGCACTGGCCGGGCGTCAGGTACGAGGCGACGGTCTCGCACGGCCAAGGCGCCGCGCAGGGGACCCATCGCGATCTGCGCCCCGCCGGCAGGCCGGATCGCCGAGGTCACCACCGGCCGAGGCGTCGTCCCACTCGGCTGACTCGCCTCTCGGGGCATCAGCCGTCCGCTGGGGACTTCCCGCGTCCACCAGCGGGGAGATCAACTGTGCGTGAGCGGGTAGCTACGACTGTCCCTTGACACTCCTGACGCGACGGCGGTTCCCTCCAAGACGTGGCGTCGCCCGATCGAACGAGTTTGAAATCCGCAGGCCGCGTCACACGCGCCCGATCCACCGCGCCCGAACACGCGTACAGGAATTGCTCCTGGAGCAGACCGTAACGGCGCCCGATCCGGCGCGTTTCTAGAGCACCAGTACTACTTCGCCGCCCATCCGGAGGACGCCGTGCATGCCGTGCCCACCCCGCTCCCCAACTTCTCGGATTCGAACATCAAACTCGTCCCCCTGGCCCGTACACATGGCATTGATCTCTTCCCCCGGCCAACGTCCCGATCCGAGGTGGGCAGCATGAGGGGATCCACCGATCCAGCAGCCGACAGCATCCCCGGCCGCGGACTACACCCCTGCCACCTGCCTCAGCGGTCACCCCGTCCCGGACGGACCACCACGCCCATGCCCGCCCAGGAGATGACGCAGCGGCAGACCCTCACGGCGTCCACGTGCACGCCTGGTCGGCCCCGGATCGCGAGTACGGCCGCCATGAGCAAGGCCGCAGCCACCGCCACGCCCACCTGACCCCGGCCCGCACGGCACTTGTCGTGGTCGACATGGTCCTGTGCTTCGACGGACCCTCCTTTCGCGGCACTGAGAGCCGGCCGCGCCGGCGTGGATGCTGTGGCGCTCGCCCATCCGTCACGTGGAGCCGCACTCCGTCACCGCCCCGATCCCGCTTGCGAGCACACCGCCGAAAAAGCACGGGGGTGATGACCACCGGTCTCCACCGACCCCGCCCGTAGAAGTCCGCTTCCTGGTCATGAAAGGTGCTGACATGCCCCCCACCCCCCGCGACATCAGCAACCTGGTACAGGTCTACCTCGCCATCCATCCCGCCGAACACGAGGGCTTGCAGCCGCTGCTGGCGTCGCTCGATGCCGCGCAGGGGGATTCCGCGGGGAGCGCGACGTTACCCGGGCACATCACGTGCGGCGCCGTGGTGATCGACCGCAACCGGCGCGTCCTGCACGTCCGCCGACAATCGGACGGCCTGGCCCAGATCCCAGGAGGCCTCGTCGAGGCCGGCGACCGCACCCTGCTCGAGACGGCGCTGCGCAACGTGCGAGAGGCGGCCGGTCTCGAGCCCGGCGACCTGTGCCTGACCCCGCACCTTCGCAGCACCCCGCTCGACATCGACGTTCACGCTGTGGATCTCGGCCTCACCGCAGACGAGCCGGCGAGCCGGCACGTCGACGTGCGATGGGACCAGGCCCTGGCGCACCCACGGGCCGGCGGCACAGCAACTCTTCACCGACAAGGGAGCCACCTGTGGAATTCACGCGGACCCAATGGTCCCAGCACTTCACCGACGGCCGCGGATTCCGACGGCTGGCAGACCGGGAGAAGCAGCTGATCCTCGAACACGTGCCGGCTCCCACCGGCGGACGGGCGCTCGACGCCGGCTGTGGAACCGGTGAGCTGGCCGCGTTCCTGGCATCGCTCGGCTACGCCGTCGACGGCGTCGACTTCGCCGAGGGCGCCCTTGCACGAGCACGCTCGGAGCACGCCGGGGTGGCGGGGGTGCGCTGGCTGTGCCTGGACATCGAGCACGATGACCTGACTGATCTGGCCCAGGGCGGCTATGACCTGATCACCCTGCGGCTGGCCGTCGCCTTCATCCGCGATCGCACCCGTGTCCTGCGGCACCTGGCCGCGCGACTACGGGAGGGCGGGGCCCTGGTGATCATCACCCCCGTCGCCTCCCGCACTGCGGAGGACCGGCGGCACATCGCCCTGGACGACGACGAGCTCAGCCTGCTCACCGCCGGCTTCCACCAGGCCGAGCGGTTCGACGCCGAAAGCCTGGCGGTGCTGGTACTGCGCGGCCCGGGCGGGTCGTTCACCACGGTGGAGAAGGGCCGGCCCGAGCCGCAGGCGGTGTTCGGCGCTGCGGCAGTCGTCACCGACTCGTCCGGCCGGGTCCTCCTCGGCCGCTCCACTCACGGGATGTGGGAACTTCCCGGCGGCCGGATCGAATCCGGTGAGTGCGCGCCGGCCGCAGCCGTCCGGGAACTGACGGAAGAGACGGGGCTGACGGCGCGGGCCGAAGACGCCCACGTCCTCGCGGTCCTGCACGACGACCGCATGGATGTACGCCGCGTCACCGCCGTGGTCCGCGTCACCGCCTGGGAGGGCGAGCCCGGCCTGCCCGAGCCGCACCGCTTCTCCCGCTGGGAATGGCACGACCTGCACACCCTGGCCACGCTGGGGGGAATCTTCACACCCTCCGCCCAGGCCCTGAACGCCGTGTGGCCAGGGGTCCTCCCCACGGCGCCGCCCGTCCACTCCTACCCGTGCGCCTCCGCCGTCCCGCCCGTCCCCGGAGAGCCGGTCCAGGCCGCCCGCCTGCGCGCGCGGATGGCGCACACCGTGACCGAGGACGGCTGGGCCCCCTCCGCGCACATCCAAGCCGCACTGCGCGTAGTTCCCCGCCACCGGTTCGTGCCCGAGACCCCACTGGAGACGGCCTACGACGACAACCTCGCCGTGGTGACGGTCCGCGACCGCGCACAGACCGCGCTCAGCTCTGTCTCGGCCCCCTGGCTGCAGGCCGACATGGCCGAACAGCTCCACCTCAAACCAGGCATGGTCGTCCTCGAAGTCGGCTCCGGCGGGTACAACGCGGAACTCCTCGCGCACGTCCTCGGGGACCACGGTCGGGTGGTCACCGTCGACATCGACCCGTACGTGGTGCACCGCACGCAGCGGCTGTGCGCGGAGGCCGGCAGCGGCCGAGTCACCGCCGTCCTGGGCGACGGCAATCTCGGCGCGCCCGACCACATCCCGGCGGGCGGATTCGGCGGCGTGATCATCACCCACAACGCCGGAGACATCGCCCCTGCCTGGCGACAGCAACTCGCCGACGGGGGCCGCCTGGTCGTGCCGCTGGAGATGGGCGGCTACACCCGCTCCATCACTTTCGTCCGGCACGGTGAAGTCCTGCACGCCCAGCACTGGACGTACTGCGGGTTCGTGCGAGATCGCGGAGCCGCAGCACGCACCGCCCCGGCCGCATCCCTGGCCGACGGGGTCACCATCCGGTGGGAAGATGGCCGCCCCGGCGACACCCTCGGACTCCAGGACGCACTGCACGGGCCACGGCACGAACGCGCCACAGGCGTCGTTCTCCCCGGCCAGTGCAGCTTCGAGACGCTGCAGCTCTACGCCGCGACCACCTTGCAAGGCTTCTGCCGGCTGACCGCTCCGAAGGGGTCCACGCTGGTCGCGCAGCACGATGCCCCCGCAACCGTGGCCGACGGCTCCGTCGCGTACCTGACCACCATCAAAGTCCACGATGCACCCAACCCCGCCGACCGCCGCCACGAATTCCACGTCCACGCCTACGGCGCGGCAGCCCCAGACCTTGCCGAACGGTTCGCCCAGTGCGTGCGGGAATGGCAGCAGCACGTACGCGAGACCGGACACCCGCCCATGACCGCCCACCCTGCCGGAACCCCAAACGACCAGCTGCCACCCGGGGACGTGCTCGACAAACCCGCCTCCCGGCTCGTCTTCCAATGGCCGGGCCGTACCCCGTCCCGGACAGGGGCCCCGCTCCCCGCAGGCGGCCAGCGTCCCTGACACCAACAAGCCGACCGCCGCAAGCCCCGACCGCATACCAGGACCGCCGAAATCCGGCCGCCGCCACCCGGTCGCGGCGAAGCACGCCGCCGCGCACCCTGACGTCGACGTCACACCGCTGACCACCGGGCGCCGTCTACGGATGGCTGCGCACCGTCTCCGCCCTGTCCGGCCCGGCGGCCGACGTGGCCGTGTGGCTCCGCTTACCCGCCGGCGCTGCCATCGCCCGAGCCATCCGACGCGAGGGCCGCCCCTGCGCTGCAGAGCAGCACGCGTTTTTGCGTCACGTCCACGACGTCTACGGCCCGACGGCAGCAGGCTCAGCATCGCGCCGTCGCCGTAGTGCAGACTGCCACCGAACCCGGAGATCACGACGACGTCGCCGATCCCCCACAGCGTGACGGCAGGGTGACGACGATGGTCGAAATTGGCTCTGCCCGGAGTTCGGTGAATCTCAAGGAAGAGAATGGGATGACGCCACTCGGCTTCCAAAGGCTCCAGCAGCGTGTGAAGGAACTGTCGGGCCAGCAGCGACATGCTGACGCATACTGCCTCATTACCGAGAAGGGGCCGCAGTTCCCCGACCACGAATCGGACGTCTACTACCTGCGGTCCTGTGCGGCCGCACGGATGGGTAGAGCTGACCTCGCGGTGACGCTCATCCGAGAAGCCTTGTCGCAAGGTCACTGGTACGGCGAAGTGTTGCTGCGTCGATCGCCATCCTGGGAGCCCTTGCAAGGCAGGGCCGACTTCGAGGATGTGGCACGTGAAAGCCTTGCCCGGCAGCGAGCGGCCTCGGTGCCGTCACGCTGTTTGGCCGTGGGCGAAGAGGTCGGGTCGGAGCCGTACCGCGCTGTCATGGCTTTGCACGGCAACGGCGGGAGCGCCCGGGAATCTTTGAGCGGTTGGCGGAAGGTCGCGCAGGAAGGCCGGTTGCTGGTGGCAGTCCGGTCGTCGCAGTGGATCGCGCGGGACCGCGCTGTCTGGGACGACGAGGACGAGGCGTTGCGCGATGTCCGAGAGCAGTACGTGACACTGACAGCCGAGCGCGAGTTGGACTTGGATCAGCTGGTCATCGCTGGGTTCTCGATGGGTGCCGAAACCGCTTTGCGCATGGCGCTCGGCGGGACTGTTCCGGCTCGTGGGTTCGTCCTGCTGGGGATGGCCGGCCCGCGTACTGCCGACCCCGAGTCCTGGCTACCGTTCATTGAGACGCGGCGCCGAAGCGGTCTTCCGCTTCGTGGCTACCTCTTGGTCGGCGCGGACGACGACGGTGGTGTGCGATGCGAGAAGCTGAGCCGACTCGCCGCCTTCCTCACATCACACGAGGTCCCCTGCGGACTGGAGGTTCTGCCGGGACTCGGCCACGAATACCCAGGAGACTTTCTTCCCAACATCAGGCGGGCGCTTGCCTTCATCGGCTCGGACGACAAAGGACACCTGACAGCCGCGGCACCATCTTGGCCGCCGGCGCCACCGGCTGATTCGTAGGGCGCAGACCTGGAGCCGGTGGCCCCAGTTGGGGAGCGCGTCGAGACATCCGCCGCCAGGGCCCTGGTTGTCCGGGCCCGCGGGCACTTCCCGAACGAGGCCGCCGCATTGAAGTGCGTCTGCATGACCGCCATGAGCCTGGACCCCCACCGGTGCGACCGCAGACGCTGGACCGTGCGCTGGAAGCCCGCCCTGCAAGCCTTCGACGGCCGCCGCTCCCCCGGCCGCCGACAACCCACACCACCCGAGTCACACGTTCGACGGACAGACCCGTCCGGCGGATCATGGCCGGGGTGTGGCAGGCCACACCCCAAGTGGATGGCGGACCGCAGTGACCGGGTGAGCGCCGGTGCGAAATGGTCGTCCGCATGACAACAACGTCACAACCCACCAGCACGCACGGACAATCCCGATCCGCGGGTATCCCCGGTCGCGCATTCGCTGTGCTCGCCGCTCTTGCCGTGGCCCTCGTCCCGGCTTTCGTCTTCGCCCCCGGCCCATTGGCGGCGGGCATGTCCGGTGGCGGCTTCGGCGACCAGCGTCACCTCATCGACAGCCTCTCCGCGTCGTTCGTCGGCTACTGGAAATCCGGCGACCGGAACTTTTCCTCGGGCTTGCAGAGGGTTGTTGATTACTGGCTCCATTACCACGTGGTCAAGGCCGTGATCGCTGCGACCCTGCTGGCCGTGCTGACAACGCTCGGCGTTCTGCTCTGGAAAGCCTTTCTGCGGGCCGGCGGGCTCGGAGCGGGACGTAGGGCCGCTCTCGCGACGGCCGGGGTCGTCGTCACAGCACTCGCTCTGGTCTCGTTGGCGGCGGTCATGGCCACCGTCCAGGGTGCGATCGCGCCCTTCTCATCACTGCTGTCGATGCTACCGATGCACGCGTCCCACGGAGAACTCGCCGATACGCTCGATCAGGTCAGGCAGCACCTGGCCGACTACCCGAACGCCGGTGACCGAACTCCGCCTGCCATCGAAGTGATGGTCAGCGACTTCTCCCTGTACCACGCGGTGACAGCCGTGACCGCCACGATGGTGGCGGTCGTCCTCATCGGCATGAGCGTGGTGTCGTGGAGGCGGTTTGCCAGGACAGGGGCGTCCGACAGGCGAAACAGGCGCGTGTTCAGGTCGTTCGGTCTTCTCTGGGCCTTGTTGTCGCTGCCCTTCATCGTTCTCGCGGTGGCGAACGTATCCGTCGCTGCCGACCCGGCGCCGGCGCTCCTTGCCTTCTTCAAGGGCGGATGGTGATGGGTGGTCAGGCATTGAGGTAGGCGAGGACCGCGAGCACCCGGCGGTGCTGGGCGTCGTCGGGCGGGAGGCCGAGCTTCGCGAAGACATTGCCGATGTGCTTCTCCACCGCGCTGTTGGAGAGCACCAGCCGCCGGGCAATCGCCGAGTTGGAATGGCCCTCGGCCATCAGCGCCAGCAACTGCCTCTCACGCGCGGTCAGCACGCCCAGCGGGTCGCCCCGGCGCTGTCCGGCCAGCAACTGGGCGACGACCTGCGGGTCGAGCACCGTCGCACCACGGGCGACGCGGTCCAGGGCGTCCAGGAACTCCTCGACCTTGGCGACCCGGTCCTTCAGCAGATAGCCGACAGCGCCGGATCCGTCCGCGAGCAGGTCGGCGGCGTAGGACACCTCCACGTACTGGCTGAGCACCAGCATCGGGGAGCCGGGCAACTGTCCGCGGGCGGTGATCGCCGCCCGCAGACCCTCGTCCGTATGCGTCGGCGGCATCCGCACATCGACGACCGACACGTCCGGGCGGTGCGCGAGCACCGCCTCGACCAGGGCCGGGCCGTCACCCACCGCCGCCACCACCTCGTGACCGTCCTCAGCAAGCAGGCGGACCAGACCCTCGCGCAGCAGCACCGCGTCATCGGCGACGACGATCCGCAGCGGATCCCGGGCCGCGGGAGCCGACTGTGCTCCACGTCGTATTTCAGGGGTTGTTCCGTCCGAGGTCAGCGACATGGCAGCTCCGCGGTGACCGTCGTCGGGCCGTCCTCGGGACTGTCGACTCGCAGGCTGCCGCCGACCGCGTGCACCCGGTCGGCCAGCCCCTGCAGCCCGTGTCCCTTGGCCAAGGCCGCGCCGCCCACCCCGTCGTCCGTCACCCAGACCCGCAGGGCTCCCTCGGCGTGGCGCATTCCGACCGTGCACCGGCGGGCGTGACTGTGCTTGGCCACGTTCGTCAGCGCCTCGGCGACCACGAAATACGCGGCCGTCTCGACGGCGGCGTCCAGCCGACGGCTGAGGGGACCAGCGTCGAGCTCGGCGGGGACGACGCAGCGCGCGGCCAGAGAGGAGAGCGCCTCCCGCAGCCCTCGGTCGGTCAGGATCGGCGGGGCGATGCCTCGTGACAGGGCCCGCAGCTCGTCCAGCGCCTGCTGAGTCTGGACGACCGCGTCGGCGAGTGCGACCCGGACGAGTTCCGGATCGCGGTCGAAGTGATGCTGTGCGCGTCCCAGTTCCATCGCCAGACGGACCAACTGCTGTTGGGGGCCGTCGTGGATGTCGCGTTCGAGCCGACGCAGAGCAGCCGCCTCAGCCGTCACCACTGCGACGACCTGCGCGCGGGCGGTATCGCGCTCCTGCTCAAGTCCACTGATCCTGCGGTGCAACGCGGACATGTTGGACAGCAGCGCCTGCCCGAGACCGGCCTGGGCCGCGACGCATACCCGGGTCACCAGCGGGAGGGTGAACAGAAGCAGCACGGCGAGTGTGATCGCGAAGGCGAGCCGCTCGTCCGGCGACGTCAGCCCCAGGCTCAAGGCGATGTGGGACTGGTCGCTGCCCGCGTACAGGGTCATGGGCCGCAGCGACCCGGGCGTGACCTGGTTGCGCAGGGGGTACGTGGCGGTCGCTGCTCCCGCGAACCACCACAGCGCCGTCACCACCGTCGTGATCAGTACGACGGGGAGCACCGTCACCGCGTGCGCCAAGTCGAGCCACAGCCCAGGGTCGGCCGCGTCGGCTGACTCCTTCGACCTCGGCCGCCAGCCGGTTTCCCGTGCCCCGTCGGCCCGGGAACGCACCTGGCCGATCCGCCACCACTCCAGGTCCCCGGGCCACCGCGCCAGCATCAGAGCCCGGGCCGCGACGGGCGACCCGCTCGGCAACAACGAACCGACCATGCCGACGCACAGGCCGCCGACCACCAGCAGCAGACCGGCACCGGCGCTCAACGGCGCGGTAAGGAGATACAGCGATTCCACGAGCGTGCGACGCCCGACGCGAACGATGAACCCAGCGCTTGGCGGCCACCGACCCGCGACCGCGGAAGGCAATGACTCGACCATTGCCCCAGCATAATGTCGCTGCGGCCCGGGCTTTCCCGATGCCCGCCGGCGTCAACCGCGAGGACCTGCAGGCCGTGCCGGATCGACATCGGTCCTGGGCGCTGCCCACCTTGGCCACCTGCGCGGTGAGCAGGCCGCGCCAGCGGGGGGCCTCGGCGTGAAGCCGATCAGCCCTACCAGGGTCGTTCCCGCGCCCACTCGGACGTAGTCGAATCTGTCCGAACACGATGCGCAGGGGATGGTCTGATCACTCCGAAACTCAGCGAGTCACCACCGGGCCCTGGGGGCCGTCCGCCCTTCGGGCCGGGCGAGCGAGACCCGGGGCGCGGAGCCGGCGACACGGCCCGGAGAAGGAGACAAGCCCCGCCGCTTCGCTGCGGCGGGGGCCTTTGTCATGCGCGGGCGACGGTGGGCGTCGTGGCTGTCAGTGGACAGGGGCGGGCATTGCCGTGGCTGTTGCGTCATCGGGGGTGCTGTTGTGCTGGGGGCGGGGGGCGTTGACCGCCGTCAGGGAGACCAGCGCAGCCAGGAGGAGGAAGGCGACGGCCCACCAGTACGCGGTGCCGAATCCGTGTACGAGGGCGACGTCGGTGACCGTGTGGCTGTGTCCGTGGGTGGCCAGGTAGGCGGTGGTGGAGCCGGCGGCAATGGTGTTGAGCAGGGCCGTGCCGACCGAGCCGCCGACCTGCTGGGAGGTGCCGACCATGGCGGAGGCGACACCTGCGTCCTGGGCGGCGACGCCGTGGGTGCCCAGGCTCATGGCGGGCATGAAGGCGGTGCCGATGCCGAGGCCGGTGACGGTCTCGGCGATGGCCAGCAGGCCGTAGGGGCTGTCCGCCTGCAGCAGGGCAAGCAGCAGGACGCCGACCGCGGTGACGAGGTAACCTCCGGACATCAACAGGCCGGGCCGCACCTTGGCCGACAGGCGGGTGCCGAGGACCATGGAGCCGAAGGCCTGTGCGGCTCCCAGCGGCACGAACGCGAGGCCGGCCGTGACCGGGGAGTAGCCCTTCACCAGCTGCAGGTAGTAGCTGAGGAACAGGAACATGCCGAACATGCTCATCACCGCCAGGCCCACCGAGACGTAGGCTCCGGCCCTGTTGCGCTCGGTCAGCACGTGCAGCGGGAGAAGCGGCGACTTGCTCTTTCCTTCGACGATCAGGAAGGCCAGCAGCAGCACCACCGCCGCGATGAGCATGGTGACGGTCAGGCCAGAGGTCCAGCTGCGGCTTTCGGCCTCGGAGAAGCCGAAGACCAGGGCGACCAGTCCGAGCGTGGCGAGGATCGCACCTGGGACATCGATGCGGCTGGGCTTGCCCTCGACGGGGATGTCGCGCACCACGGTGAGCGCGCCTACGATGCCGACGGCAGCGATCGGGATGTTGACGAGCATCGACCAGCGCCAGTTCAGGTACTCGGTGAGCACTCCGCCGAGAAGCAGTCCCAACACGCCGCCGGCGGTGGCGATGGCGCCGTAGATGCCGAACGCCTTGGCGCGTTCCTTGGCGTCGGTGAAGGTCAGGGAGATCAGGGCGAGGGCCACCGGGGCGAGCAGTGCGCCGAAGACGCCCTGTCCGGCCCGGGCGATCAGGAGGACACCCAGGTTGCCCGCGGCGCCGCCCAGTGCGGAGGCCAGCGCGAAGCCGATCAGGCCGATGGTGAAGGCCCGCTTGCGGCCCAGGAGATCACCCAGGCGGCCACCGAGGATGAGCAGGCCGCCGAAGGCCAGGCCGTAGGCGGTGATGACCCACTGGCGGCCGCCGTCGGAGAAGTGCAGCGCTTCCTGGGCGGAGGGCAGCGCGATATTCATGATCGCGGAATCCAGGAAGACCATCAGCTGGGCGATCGAGATGAACCCCAGCGCCGCCCAGCGGCGAGGGTTCGGACGGGCATGGAGGGGTGTCGCAGACATGGAAAAGCGGTTCCTCATGGATGTGCGGAGCGTCAGGCTCCAGAAGGAGACAACTGTTGCGAGCTTTGGGCAGGGGCTTCAGAACTCGAGTACGAGGCGGCCCCGGACTCCGCCGGCCTCGAGCAGGCGGTGGGCCTCGGCGGCCTGTTCGGCTGCGAAGGTGCGGGCGACGCGCAGGGTGAGCCGGCCGGCTTCGGTCTGGGAGCGAAGGCGGTCGAGCCGGCTGCGGTCGCCCAGGTAATCCGGCACGAACGCCATGTGCAGACGCAATGACCGGCGGTGCCTCTCGCCGGGGCTGAGGGCTCGGGGTCCTTCGCCGAGGAGGGTGACGATGACACCGCCGTCAACGACGACCGGGGCCATCGCAGCGGATCCGAGCACCGCACCGTCCACCAGACCCTGCACGCCCTCCGGTACGGCCCGCAGAATGTGCCGGACGGCATCGGCCCCGCGGGGCACCACGATGTCGGCACCGAGCGACCGCACCAGCTCTTCGTCGGCTGACGAGGCGTCCGCAACGACCTTGAGGCCATCTGCCTTGGCGAGCTGGGTCGTGTAGCCGCCGACCGCCCCGGCGGCACCGGTGACTGCAAGTGTCTGCCCGGGCGACAGCCCGGCCAGGTCGAGCGCGAGTCGCGCTGTCAGGCCGTTCATGGGCAGGGTTGCCGCTTCGGCATGGGTCGTTCCCCGCGGCGCGCGGGCGACCTGGTGCGCGGGAACAACAAGGTATTCGGCGTAGGCGCCGCCCTCGGGACGTGTCGGCACGGCCATCGCCATTACGCGGTCTCCCAGGCGCAGGTCGGTGGCCGTGCCGCTGCCGATCTCGTCCAGCACCCCGGCTGCTTCCATGCCCGGGACGTACGGGGGCGCGGAGGACGTGGCCCCGAGGGAACCGTTTCGCAGATAGCGGTCACCGGGGTTCACCGTGGCGGCGTGCACCCGAAGGCGCACGTGACCGGGGCCGGCGTGCGGTTCGGGCACCTCGAAGACCCGCAGGGCTTCCGGCCCGCCGAATCGCGACACTCCAACAGCCTTCATCATCGACCTCTTGTATCGACCGAACAGTAAAGATTTTGGGGATGGGCAGGCCGTCCCCGGCCTGAGGCCCGGTCAGCCGAAGTTCTGCGCGACCCCTTCGGCCGAGGCGCTTTCGATGACATCCATGAGCCGGTGACGGGTGTGGGCGTAGGCGAAGCCCGGGACGGTGTGGGTGCCTCGGCGGAGGTCCCGCGCCAGGTTGCTGTAGAGCGCGGCAACGTTCCTGGCGGGCCCGGTGAGTTCTGCGGGGATGTCGGTGAGGTATTCGGCGGGTACTTCGAGCGTGGCCACCGCGGTGTCCTCGCCGAAGGCAGCCTGGAGCGTCAGGTCGGTGACCTGGATGTTGCCCCATGGGGCGGTCAGGACGATGTCGCCGTCGGTGCCGTTGATCTCCCAGCGGAAGTTGTCCCCGCGGGAGGTGCCGCCGCGGTAGAAGATCGAGGCTGCCGCGCCGTTCTCGAGGGTCCCTATGAGGGCGATCTGGTCCGGGGAGGTCACGGGGATGACGGCGTTGCCGTTGTCGACGACGGTGACTTCCTTGCGGCCGACGACGAGGTTGGCCGAGAGCCGGCGGAATTCCCCGAGGGTTACATTGAACGCATCGATGGCGTGCAGGGCGGCGCCTGACAAGGGCGTTGCCCCCTGGGTGCGGTCGAACCAATACGCGTGCGCCTGGGTGGTTTCCGGGCCCCAGACCATGCCGGAGCCGACCAGGGTGGTGCCGATGACGCGGCCTATCCGGCCGTCCTCGATCAGCCGGCGGACGTAGCGGAGTTCCGGGTGGTAGCGGCCCTGGAGGCCGATGACGGTGCGCACGCCGGCTGCCTCGGCCCGCCGGACCAGGTCGGCGGCCTCCGCCTCGTTCAGCGCGAGCGGCCATTCGCTGTAGACGGTCTTGCCCGCGTCGACGGCCGCGGTAATGAGCTCCCGGTGGTAGGGGACCTTGACCGCCACCACGACAATGTCGACTCCGGGGTGGGCGATGAGGTCGGCGTGGTTGTCGAAAGCCGCCTCGACACCGAACTCCTTGGCGGCCGCCTCAGCGGACTCACGGCGGCTGGTGCTGATGGCCCGCAACTCGTAGCCGGGCAACGCCTTGAGGGCGGGAACGTGGCTGATGGAGGCCCAGCCTCCCTGGCTTGCGCCGATGATTCCAACACCGATGGTGCTCATACGGTTTACTCCTGGTGGTGATGACCTGCGGGGTTTGCGGGGGCTGAAGTGCCTCTGCGTGGCCGGCACGAACCCGGAGGCGTACCGGGTCCGTGAAGCCGGAAAGGGCGACCGCTACTTCTGCGCGGGGGACTTGAGGGGCAGATTGGGCACGTCGTCCACCCGGAACCGGGACAGAACGGTGCTGGAGATGTACCAGTGCCCCTTCACCCGCTTGTAGGTCTCGTGGTACTCGCCGTAACCGTGGAAGCCGGACTTGTAGGGAGAGCCCGGCGGGAAGCTGACGTAGTCCTCCATCGCCCAGATGCCCGTGGCAGTGTCGCCGTGGACCTCGATCTCCGGCAGGAATCCCTGATGCGCGGTCGGCGCGTTGCCGAGCAGGGCCGCCGTGGTCTCCGCCATCTCCTTGCCGCTGCTGTACTTCGCGCCGACGTCGATCGTGGGGTGGGCTGTGAAGAGTCCGGCCAGCTTTGACCACTGCTTGGTGTCGATGTAGCGGAAGTAGCGCGCCTTCAGCTGGTGGATCTCCTCGATGTCAGCCAGCCGCTGCACCGTGGCCGCGTCTCCCGCGGCACGAGCCTGCGTGGCATGCGCCCCGGTGACCGCACTCGCGGTGGGGGAGGTCAACGCGACCGCGCCCGCGCCTCCGGCCACCAGCAGTGCAGCCGCGGCGGCCGCTCCGGCCACCCGGGAACGCCAGGCGGGACACCTGCGGGGCTCCTGCTCATCCATGATCGTGTTCCTTTCAACGCTGTATCCATCTGCCGGTATGGCGGGTCTCGTGATCGCGCGCCTCAGGTCATTCGCCGCCAAGAGCCACGGGAAGCAGCCGAGGACGCTTCGCGGGCAGTGGCAGGCGCGCTTTCCCCAGTGAACCTCAAGTGGAACGGCAGGTCAAAAAAAATCTGTCCGACGATGGTCACATCGAAGCAAAATATCCGTACCAGTCGTTCCAGATAGCGGGTAAGGACGTGCGCGGATGCGCTGACCAGGCCGAATGAGCGTGCAGAGGGTCGGTCGGAGGCGAGCTTCGAGGTTGGGGCTGGGCCGGGCGCGTGCCGTGGCAGGCATTGATCGAACCCAGCACCGCAGCCTGCCGCCTGAGCAGTGCATCTCGACGCGCCGAGTAGGGTGACACCTCGCGCCAGCGACATGACGCCGCAGGCACAGCAGGTGAACGACTCGTCGGGCAGGCCTGCCATCGCGGCTGCGCATGATCACAACGACCCGCCGCGATAGCCCCGGTCAGCGGCATCCACTTCTGTCCACAGGTCGGCAACGGCCGAAACAGCCGACGCAGACGGCGATCAGGCCGCACTCTGCAGAGTGGACAGTCCCCGACCGGGCTCTCGGCGCCGACGCCAGTGGACGCTACCGGCTTGCCCCAGCTCCCGAGCCTTCGATCACTGGACTCGGCTTCCCGACGCCGCCCGACCGGCCCGCTCCGGACCTCAGACCCAGCACGCCGTGCCGGCACTTCCCTTTACGGCGGACAGGGCGCAACCGCTCAACGCGTGCCACGCCACCTGGCCCTGCCGGACAGTCCCGCCGGCAGGAAGCGGGGTGCGTGTCAGTCGAGAGCGTCAAGGGTGGTCTCGACGACTGCCATCAAGGAATCGCGGTCGGGGTCGATGGCTCCCATGACTCTCAGGCCGTGCATGGTCACAACCAGGTATCGGGCCACGTCTCGGGCATCGCGCTTGCCCGACACCTGTCCGTTGGCCTGAGCCTCCGCAACGACCTGGCCGAGCGCTTCCATCAGTGCCTCGGTCGTTGACTGCACGTGGGTAGCGACCTGCGGATCGCTTGCGATTCGCTCCATGGCGGCGCCTACGATCAGGCAGGCTCGCCTCCTGCCGTCACGGACGATGTCGTCCACCACTGAGACCAAGACCTCACGGAGCAAATCACGACCGGCCGCACCCTCTCGCAGGACGTCGACCAGCGGGAGGGCGTATTGCTTCCGGTAGAGGTCCATGGCCGCCAGGTACAGGCCCTCCTTGTTGCCGAAAGCCGCGTACAAGGAGCCGCGGCCTACGCCGGTGGCGTCAACCAGGTCCTGTACCGATGTACCTTCGTAGCCCTTGCGGCGGAAGGCGTTCATCGCCGCCTCTACAGCGCTTTCGGTGTCGAACTCCCTGACGCGTCCCATGAGCCCAGCCTAACGCACACTGGAACGAACAGTACAGATTCCTGCGCGCCCGACGACCGCCGGCAGCCGGGACACTGAAGGTGGGCCGACATCGCCCCCTCCCGGCTTCGCACCTTCGCGCAGGCAGCGCCAACCGGGACGTCGCCCCCTTCGACACAGCGGCGGCCCGACTCCCTGCCGATTCTGTTCAGCCCCTGCGCCAGTACGCACAAGCTCCACACGAAGGTCACGCGCGGCGCCGGCAGCCCGGCCGCGGCCCTGGCGATGGTGTTCAAGCTGGTGGAGTCCGCCCAGGCCCGCCGGCGCGCGATCACCCGGCGCTCACCTGGTACCCCTGGTCCGTGCCGGCTCCAGGTTCACCAACGGTGTCCTGGTCGAGCGCGATGAGCGGCGGCTTGAATGCGCAGACGGCTGCAGCCCTCCGGCGCTACATCAAGTCGCTGATCACTGGGTGCTCTGATGAGGCAGGGCAGGTGAAAATACGCATGGTCTCGTCTCCGCCCAGTCTCACATCCGTGGGTGATCGACGCCGCAGGCGGCTGTCCACGGGCCCGTCCAGGAATCCGGTCGGGGCCCAACTGGCCGTGCCGCCGTCCCACTCGCTGCTGGCCACGGCCGCGACGAACCGCATCTCGCTGCCGCACGAGTGGCACCGCACCGGACCGAAATAGCCCTGGTAGTTCCAGGGCTCGTGACCGCCGAGCTTCCAGCCCGGAGCTGTGGAGAGCTCCCAGCGGAACCGGGGTTCGTAGTCTTCCGGATCATCGGTGGCGTCACTGAAGGTGGCCATCTCCCACTCCTCGACCCGCTCCTCGAACTCTTCGCCCAGGACGCCGGGGTGCGGATACTCGGTGACCGGCTCCGGGCGAAGCAGACACGGTGACGGCAGATAGCCGGGCTTCCCGACGACCAGGGGCTCCGGTGGCGTCGAGAAGCCGCCCGTGAGGTCGCGGCTGTTGCGGTAGTGGACGTGAACGAACGGACCGGCGATGCCGTTGTAGGGCACCGTCGCGTCGTCGTAGTGGTGCTGGAACGGGCACCACAGGATCTGCAGGACATCCCTGTCGTGCGGGAAGCCGTCGTACCAGGGCACGTTGCGCGCGTACACCTGCATGACCGGAAGCATGGGCCACGCGGTGTCCCCGGGGATCTCGTCCCAGGTGATCTCGCCGAGGCGGACGAACGCCGTCGCTGACCGTTCACCACGGACGTTGCCGGGTCGATGCGGCGGGCGGTGCTTGAAGTGGTGACCGCCGGGGCAGGTCGGCCACGCCTCGTTCGCCGGCCAAGCCAGTGGCCCACCGACCGAACTGTCGTGCGGCCCTGGGCGAGCCGGCTCGGGATGCAATCGGACCGCTGTCCTCGCGTGGCCGGCAAGCTCAGGGAAGACCGAGAGGACGTCCAACGGACGAGGCGGAGTCGCCGGAGCGTTCATCGATGCCGCCTCTGCCGCTGAACAGTGGCCCTGCCGCCCACGGGGGCGTGCGGAGCGATGGATCTCTCGGTCACGCGCCGCATCCTACGATCCCCGCCCCGCTCAAGACAGGCTTGGGTCCGCTCCCGCGCTGCCCTTCCCCCGGGATGACGTCAAGGGCCTGCTTGCCGAAGCGGCCGATGCACGGGCGGTGTACGGCCGGACTTGATCCACACCCTCCCGTGGTGCGGGACAGTGGCGGGAAACCACCGGGCCCGCCGAGGAGGGCGCGGACGAAGGGAAGGAGCACGCAGGCATGCAGGGACTGCCGGGACCGCAGGAGATCGACCTCGCACCGTGGGACGCCCGGCACGCCTTCCCGTCGCCCGGCGACGTCGAGGCCGAGCTCGCCCGCATCGCCGAAGACCGCCCGCGCTGCCGCCTGCGGCACCTCGGCCTCTCTCGCGGCGGCCGGCCGCTGAGCATGCTGACCGTCCCCGGCGGCCCGCGGCAGGTGCTGGTCGTCGGCGGCCCGCACCCCAACGAGCCCACCGGGCACCTGACGATCCTCGCCCTGGCCCGCCTCCTCACCCGCACCAGCACCTGGACCACCACGATCGGCTGCACCTGGCACCTGCTGGGCTGCATCGACCCCGACGGAGCCGCCCTCAACGACCACTGGACCAGCCGGCCGCTGGACCTGGACCGCTACCACCGCCACTTCTACCGGCCGCCCATGGCCGGGCAGCCGGAGTGGACGTTCCCCGCGTCCGGCTGGGACCGGCCGCTGCCGGAGACCACGATCCTGCTTCAGCTGCTGTCCACCGTGCGGCCGCAGGTCTACATCGACTTGCACAACGCGGACTTCGGCGGAGCGTTCTTCGTGATGAACCGCCCGCACCCGGCGCTGTCGACGGCGCTGCGCGACGCTGCCGCCCGGCACCGCATCCCGCTGAGCCACGAAGGGATCGACACCGTCGGCTGGGCCAAGGACGGCCCGGCCGTGCACGTCATGCCGCCCGTCCAGGAGATGGTCATCACCCGGCCCGGCACGGACGGGCCCTCCCACGGCGCGAGCAGCCTGCACCACCTCCCGCCCGGCGCGATCGGCGTCATACCCGAGGTCCCGCTGTGGCCGGCCCGTACCCTGCCCACCCCGTACACCGGCGGCCCGGACGGCACCGGCTACGCCGGGATGATGCGGCGCGCCGCCAACACCCTCCACGAACGCGCCCGACTCCTCGAGGGATACCTGGACCGGGCGCTCCCCCACCTGCCGGGCGACGCGGCGGTGTTCACCGACGCCGCCGCCGACACCCTGCGCGCGGCCACCGGCTGCGCGATGCTGTGGCACTCCATGGCCGACGGTGCGGTCACCCGCGGCCAGTACGCGGCCGCCGACGACGGCGCCGTCTCCTTCCCGCCGCGCGCCGCCGGGATGCTGCTGCGCGCCACCGCCACCGTTCCCGCCGCCGCCCGCCCGGCGCGGCTGGAGGCCGAACACGCCGCGCTCACCGAGAGCTTCGCCGACTGGATCAAGGACCTGCAGGCGACGGCTCCCGCCCCGCACCCGCTCGAAGCTGTGGTCGGCCTGCAGACCACCACCGCCCTCACCGCCGCCGCCATCGGCCCCTGACCTGCGACAGCACCCGGCCTGCGACGGTCTCCCCCGCGGAGACACCAGCCAGCGCCGAGCGTGGTGTGCGTCGGACTTTCGGCCGGAGTTGCCGTTTCCCGCCTCTGCCGCCGCTTGGGGGTGAACCTGCAATCCCTGGAGGAACGCAATGAGTCCATCGCCAAGCCTCACCCGCCTGGTTCTCTACGTCGGTATCACCGACCAGGCCCCACCGCCCGACGAGTGCTCAGAGAACGTTAAGTCCGTTTCTGGCAGCGGCCTCGTCCGGGTTGGGCGAGGAAGCCTTGGCGGGTGAGGCGTCCGAGGCGGCTGCGGAGTCCGCGCTTGCGCCCCGACACTTCTTGTTGGCATCCAGCCCCGTCGTGGCCTTCGGGACACCGGCGGCCGCGCGAACGGACTGGGTGTCGATGAGCACGAAGGACGGGTCTTCTCATCGGCGGGCCTTCTCCCGCACCTGACAGCGCAGGAGTTCGGAGATCCGCTGGTCAAGCCCGTCCTCGCGCCACAACGTGAAGTAGTAGAACACCGCCGACCAGTTCGGCAAGTCTTGAGGCAGGTAGCACCACTGACAGCCTGTCCGGTTCTGGTAGAAGATCGCCGGTCGCCGACCGTGTCACCCGGTCCTGCTTCCAGCCCGTGATCACCGGCTCGATCAACGCCCATTGCGCATCCGACAAGTCGCTGGGGTAGGGCTCTCTGTCCATGCCCGGCATCCCGCCATGGACATGCGCAGCAGATGGCTTGCGTAACGATCAGTACCACGATCGAGCGATCACAAATCGAGAAAGACGGGCTTAACGTCGTCTGATGCCTCGTATGACGCGGCAAGCTCCACCGCCGTCCGTAGCAGGCGGGCGGGCGTGCGAAGATCCAACGGTCGGATACGCGCACTTCGAAGGACGGCTATGTTCGCGATTTCTCTGGGGGACGGGGCCGAGCTGCGGCCTTTGGAGCCGTGGCGGGCCGAGGAGTTCCTGGCGCATATGGACCGGGGCCGGGACTTCGTCGGTCAGCACATGGAGCTGCCCGACCTCGTCTCAGACCTCGACTCCGCCCGCGGCTATCTCCAGCTTTACGCCGACAAGGCAGCCACCGACACCGGCCGACTGTACGGAATCTGGCTCGACGGCACCCTCGTGGGTGGCGTCTCCTTCCCGAAATTCGACGCCGCCGCCGGCATCTGCGAGGCAGGCTGCTGGCTGGAGCCTGCCGCCACAGGCCGGGGCCTGGTCGGACGTGCGGTACGGCACATCATCGACTGGGCATTCAACGAACGCGGCATCCACCGTGTGCAGTGGCTGGCGTCGCCGAAGAACACACCCAGCATCAACGTCGCCAAGCGGCTCGGCATGACCCGTGAGGGCGTCCTGCGCGAAACCTACCTCTACCGGGGCGTCCGCCACGACGCCGAGGTCTGGTCGGTGCTGGCACGGGAATGGCAGGGCTTGGGCAGCTGAGCAGCCCTTCCCCGGGTTCGACGTGATTCGGGGGCTCTGGAGGCCATGGTGGGGTAAAGCGGCACCCGGAGTCCATCACCACGCGGGGCCCCGACCACCCGTGGTCGGGGCCCTGTCGCTGCCGTGCCGCTCGCTACCGCACGTCGACGTAGTCGCCGCCTGCGGAGACGGCCGGGGTAGTGCTCGTTCCAGCGAAGCTGAAGCGCCAGTAGCCGTCAGTGGAGGCGGTGACCGTGGTCTTGAGGGCGCCGGTCGACGACGACTTGATCGTCTTGATCGTCGTGTAGGTGGTGGTGCCCTTCTTGCGGAACTGCAGCCTCACCGGTTGGCTCCCGTAGCCCGCGTAGGCCTTCGTGTCCGACTGCCAGTTCGCCTGGCTCAGGGTCCCGGTGATGGTGAGCGTCCTGCCCTTGGCGATCGGCTCCGGGGAGGCGTTCGCGGTGAGCTTGGAGTGGCGCTGCACAAGGACGCTCTTGGCGGCGTGCAGGTCTGTATGACTGGTGCCGTCCTTCGACCAGGCCCAGGCGGCGGCCTTCCAGGTGCCCGCGAGGGAGTTGAGTCCCAGGGTGGAGCGCGGCCAGATGTACGCCAGGTGCGTCTCGCAGACCGAGGTGGTGGCGGACTGCGCGGTGCAGGTGGCGGGCCAGGTACCGAAGAGGACGCCGTCGGGTGCGTCGTATGAGCCGTGGTACAGGAACAGGTCGCCCTCGGCGATGCCCGCGGGGTCGGTGGCGGTGAAGGTCGCCTTGAACTCCTGGAGCTCGGCCGCGGTGAGGACCACCGGCTTGCCACCGTTGATCACCAGGTTGGAGATCTTCGTCGTGCCGGCCTGCTCGTCCCCCTGGACGGCCGGTCCGCCGAAGGCGCGGATCACGGTGCGGCTGACGCTGCCGCCTTCGTCGTTGGCGGCCGTGGCGCGCAGCGAGACGTATGCCGCGGTGGCCGGGACGGTCAGCGTGGCGGAGGTGCCGGTGTCGGTGGTGGTGAGCGGGAGCGGGGTCCAGGTGGTTCCGTCGTCCGTGGAGTACTCCAGGGCGGTGACTGTCGCCGCTGCCTCGGAGCTGCGGGTCGCCACGGTCACGTCCACGGTCACCGGGGCCGTGCCGGCAGCGTTGCGGGCGTTCAGCTCGGATACGGCGAAGGAGGTGTCGATCAGCGGCAGCACGTGGGAGGTGCTGGTTCCGGTGGAGGTGAAGGTCCATTCGTTGCGCACCAGCGTGGACAGGCGGGAGTAGCCGTTCCTGCGGGTGACGGTGTGTTCCAGCCGGTACACGGCGGTGCTGCTCGGGACGGTCGCGGACAGGCCGGAATACGGCGACAGGCCGTCGGCCGAGGCGAGGGTCTGCCCGCCAGAGGTCAGCTTGTAGGAGGACGTCGAGCGGCCGTCGGTCCCGGGGTTGCCCGCCGCGTCGCTCATGGTCAGTGACTCGCTCAGACTCATCTTCGTGGAACTGCGGCTGGAGCGGTTGCCTGATGTGCCGGGGCCGAAGGGGGCCGTGCCGACGGTGGGGCCGGCTGTGGTGGTGCCTGCGGCCAGCGTGCGGTCGGGCAGGCTGAGGTAGTGGTCGCCGGTGCCGTAGTTGACCAGACGCAAATAGGAGATGCCAGGGGTGACGTACTCGGTGGTGGTCGCCGCGGTCTTCACCCAGTCACCAATGAAAACGCCGGTCCATTCGCCGGTGTCCGGCACGGTTTCCAGAAGCGCCCGCACGGCGACGCCCTGCGCGCGGATCGGGGTGGTGGCCTTGGCCAGGCTCGCCGTGCTCACCGACACGATCGGCGAGGAGGGCACGGTGTTCTTGAAGGAGTGCGTCAGGTCGTACCGGTACGGGCTGGGCGCGGAGGCGGAGGACCCCTTCTTCGTCAGCACCTCATGGATGCGCAACGCCGGCCCGGTGACCGAGAAGGGCGTGGTGTACACCTTGTCCATGCCGCGGCCCGCGAAGCCCGCCAAGTCACCGCCGGGAAGCGACATCCACACCGCGGCCGCAGCGCGGCTGGCGGTGGTGTCGTCGGTCCTGATGGCGGTCTCCTTGGCCAGGCTCTGGTCAAGGCGCACCGTCAGACCGGCTGTCGTCACGGTGAACGCGCGGGCAAGGAGGTAGCTGGGCTGTCCGTAGTCGGCATGCAGGGCAACGGCGAAGTAGTTGCCCGGCGGAAGGCTGGCGGTGGCATCCGGGCCGTAGCCGTCGTCGGTCACCGGAACGTAGGCCCAGTTGGCACGATTCCACAGGCCGAGCGTTTTGGTCGTGACGTTCGCGTTGGTGATGGTGAACTTCACCGGGTAGGTCGTCGTCGCCTGGACCGCCGTCATGGTCGCAAGCGACGGCGCCTCGGCAACGCGCATCCGCGTCTCGGCAGCAGGCCGCTGCCGGCCCACCGGACGAACGCTGAGCGAGCCGCCGCTTGAGGTGATGGCGTACTGTCCCGCGCCTTGGCCATTCCGCTGGGTGATGTCGAGATGCTTGCCATCGACCAGTGCCACACGCTCGCCGGTCGCCAACCGGGCGATATCCCGAGCATCTTTGCTCTGCACGACCGTGCCGACCACGCCACGGCGCTGCGCGGATTCGGATCCCGCGGCCGACTCGGCGCCGACGCCCGAGACGACCAGTGCCGATGCCACGGCCACGACACCCGCCAGGGCTGTCAGCCTCACCACGCGGAGTGTCCGGTGTCTTCCGCGACCCGTTTTCACGGTAGGCAACATCTGCGCCCTCCCCCTGTGATCCCTCGAGCTCGTCCTAACGCGAGCCCGTCGGCGACACCCTAGGACCGCTCAGTCAAGGAACCCACGTCGGGGTCTTGTTGGAATGCGCGGCCCGGCCCACCGGGCGAGTGGCATGGGCCGCTGTGACGAGCGCGCCGTCAAGTGGGCGCTGCTGAGCAGGCAATGGATGGGGCGCCAGGCCGGCGGGGTGCGGTTCGCATGGATTCGCTGGGGTCGAAGGTGGGACCTCGCTCGCCGGTGTGACCCGTGGCGGTCGGGCCGGCACCGTGGCGAACGCCGCCGGAGGCCTTGCGGGAACACCCAGTGCCGCGGGGGAAGCCTGCCTTCGCCCCGCGTTCCGTGGTGCCTTCCCGCGAGAGCCCGACGCCACCCGGCGGGACCCGGCCGCGGCGGCGGCTCACATTGTGTCCGGCGGACGATCGACTTCCGCCGGTTCGCCAGGAGCTGACCGGTTTTGACTGGAAGTCGCCTTCCACGGCTCTCCGAAACCGGACAGCATCGTGGGCTGTGACTCCGGCGTCGGAGATCACATTCATGGGCCGTCAGGGGGACTGAACGGGGAACCCGGCCCACCACCCGAGGGGGAAATTGTCATGCATATGATCAAGCGTGCGTCCGCGATCCTGCTGTCCGCCGTCGCGCTCGGCAGCGTCGTCGTCCTCGCTCCGAACGCGCAGGCCGCCGCGACCTCCTGTTACGGCAGCGCCAAGTCCTACTCCAAGCCGGCCGGTGACCGGTGGTTCCCGAACAACGGGCAGACCCGGCTCACCACGACTAGCAACTGCAACGACATCAACATCAAGCCCAACACGACGACGAGCATCGCGGTCTGCTTCTACCCGTCCTCGGGCGCGGCCTACTGCCAGTCCGCCTTCAAGACCGCCCCGGCGGGCCAGTGGACGGTGGTGGCGACGGACGTCAAGGACGGCACGCGCTTCGTGTTCGACTTCGGAAACACCACGGCGAACTCCGGCGTGTGGGCCGGCTGACCCCAACGCCCCGGACCCGTAGCCGCGGCCGCAGGTCTTCGTACCGGCCCCGGCCCCGCCAGGCGCTCCGTGCCGCCGCTCCGAGCAGCGGCGGCACGGGGCGGCGGCGAGGGCGGGGCCGGGGCCGAAGTTCATGCGTATCTCCCGCTCCGCAGCTCCGCGTCGGCCAGGGCCTTCCGGCACGGAAGCGAAGTTCCACGGCGCCTATGAGCAACTCCGCCACGTCGCCGACCTGGGACAGCCGACCAGCGCTACCACCAGACGGGGAGCGGCGAGTAACCGAGCTCAGGCCGTAGACGGCCGGCCCTCGACAGGAGCGGACCGCTTGCCCAGGTTTCGCCAGCCTATGGCGCCCACAATAGGGAAAACGACCATGATGACCAGCCAGCCCGCCTTGGGCAGCATTCGAATGTGCGCCGCGGGGGTCCTGATGCAGTCGACCAGGGCATAGACGTACAACGCCGCGACTATTACGTAAATCGCATAGACCAGCACTGACGTCATCAGGTCACCTCACGTGCAAGGGCGGCTGCCCGCTTGTGTGCGGCACGGCCTGGCCCCACTGTCCGGTCATATTAACGGGTATCTCAAAGAGCTGAAGAAACCCTCAGACGGCCTACGGCCACGAAGGAAAGCCGAGGCCCGGGGAGCGGAGGCCTTCACTTCGGCACAGCCGGTCGGCGGCGCCGCCGACCGCGGTTTGCAGCAGTTGGCAAGCCGCGCCGTGTGTATGTCCCCAGTGCATGGCGGCGCGCCCGTAGCCGCGGCCGCGGTGCTCGCGCAACACGCCGGAGTACTGGGGCATGAGCCGGCGGGCGCCGACGGCGTCCGGCCGAATGCCCATGGGGCCGATCGCGCCCGCCACGCGCCCCTCGCGGACGGCGACGAGGACCGGACCCACCGTGCCGGCGGGCATCCGGCGGTGCACGAACACGGCCCGTCGGCGACCATGCGCTCAGCGAAGGCCGCGACGTCGGCGCGCACCGGCCCGGGGCAGAAGACAGCGCAACGCCCGTTTCGTGTACGTGGTCACCGCTCGGCTCGCGCCCAACCGGAGGCGGACGGTTCAGGACCGGTGAGCCGAGATCCGGCTGGAGCCCGGCGCCGTCCCGAGCCGGGCGGCCGCGAGGTCGTTCGCGGTCGCGAGCGGCGTCCGGTCGGCACGCTCGGCGTCCGTGAGGATCCGGGCGAGCGCGGTTCCGATACCGTGCACCCGGTTGATCGCCTCGTGGTGCCCGATGCCCTCGATCTCGCGGGCGAGTGCGTAGATCACGCCTCCGGCGTTGGCCACGAAATCGGGGGCCCAGAGGATGTCCCGTCTCCTGAGGTCCTCGGCGACGTCGTCGGTGACGAGTTGATTGTTCGCCGGCCCGACGATCGCAGCGCAGCGCAGCCGGGGAACCACGGCGCCGTGCAGGATGCCGCCGACCGCGGCCGGAACGAGGATCTCGGTGTCGGTGGTGATCGCCTCCCCTGGTTCGACCCATTCCGCGCCGAGTTCCTCGGCCAGCGCCTCTTTGCGATCATCCACATCGGACACCTTGAGCTCCGCGCCCTCCTCCGCGATGCTCCGGGCCAGTCGCTCGCCGACCGCGCCGAGCCCGCTGACGGCGATCCGCCGCCCGGCCAGCGACGCGGTGCCGAACCGGTGTGCCGACACCGCGCGCAGCGCGGCCAGCACCCCGGTCGCGGTCGGCGCCGCGGGAGATCCGGAGCCGCCGTGGGACGTCGGTAGGCACAGGGCGTGCGAGGTGCGTTCCCGCACCACCACCATGTCCTCGGCCGAGGTGCCGACGTCGGGCCCGGTGCTGTACCTGCCGCCGAACTCCGCGACCAGGTCGCCGACGTCGAGCAGCACCGCGCGCCGGTCGACGCGTGCGGGATCGGTGTCCTCGTCCAGTGCGATCACGGTCTTCCCGCCGCCGTGGGCGAGACCGGCCGCGGCGCACTTGTAGCTCATCGCCTCCGACAGCCGCAGCGCGTCGGTCAGTCCGTCCTGCCAGCGGCGGTATGCCCGCATCCGGCACCCGCCCACCGCCGGGCCGAGCGCCGTCGAGTGCACCGCGACGATGAGCGTCGCGCCGGATCGCGGCCCGCGGCGGATGACCAACCACTCGTGCCCGAGCGGGTCCTGCTTCGCTGCGACGTTCTGCATCCGTCTGCCCTTCGTGTCGTGGCGGCCCCGCACCCTCGGCACGGGATCCGCCACAGCATCCGGGCCGCCGCACCGCGCCGCATCGTCGGGCGCGCACAACACCGCGTCGGAACTTGTGCGGAACAGACGATCCACACCCGCGGGTGTGGGTCCACGGCACCCCGGCGGGGCCGGAGGCAACCGCCCCGGACCCGTGCCCGCGGATCCGGCCCCTTGGGCCCCGGCGACGAACACGGGGCGTCCGTCTGGTGGCCGTCGACGAAGACGGCCGGGGCGTGCCGGCTGGATGCTCCTCCGCATCCCTCACCGCCATGGTGGGCTGCTGGAGGCTCCTCATGAGACTGCACGGAACCAAGACAGCGGTGTTGTGCGCGATCGCACTCGCCGCCACGGCCTGCTCCGCAGGGGCCTCCGGCCCCGGTGGCGACGGACGGGGCGCCTATGTCCGCGACGGGACGTTCACGACGACCCTTGCGCAGGACCCGGGCAAAATCGACCCGTATCACACCGTGGTCGCCGCGGCCAACGACCTCCTGTCCTTCGCCTACGACCCGCTGGTGGTCCTGGACGACAAGGGGAACCCGGTCCCGGGCATCGCGACCAAGTGGGACGTCACCCCTTCGTCGGTCACCCTGACCCTCCGGAAGGGCGTCACGTGCTCCGACGGCTCGCCGGTGACCCCCAGCGTCGTCAGCAAGGACCTGGAGTACCTGAAGGACCCCAAGGCCGCCTCGCCGCTGCTGGGCATCGTCCTGCCGAGCACGGACTACACCACCAGGGCCGACGACGCCGCGGGCACCGTCACCATCACCACCGGCAAGCCCGACGGCCTGCTGCTCCAGTCGCTGTCCGCCTTCTACGTGGTGTGCGGCAGCGGCACGGCCGACCCCACCGCACTCGCCAGGAAGACCAGCGGATCGGGCCCGTACAGGCTGACCGAGGCCGTCCCCAACGACCACTACACGCTGGTCCGCCGTGACGAGTACGCCTGGGGGCCGGGCGGCGCCCGGATCAATGTGCCCGGGGCACCGCGGAAGGTCGTCCTGAAGGTCGTCGGCAACGACACCACCGCGGCCAACCTCCTCACCAGCGGCGGCCTCAACGGCGGCGTCGTCAACGGCCCCGACCGGGAGCGGCTGCTGCGCACCATGAAGGAGTACCGCTTCGAGGACGGCGGGATCCTGGCGGTGTTCAACCAGCACCAGGGCCACCCCGGTGCCGACCCCGTGGTGCGCAAGGCGCTCACGCAGGCTCTGGACCGCGGGCAGATCGCCGCCGTGCTCACCGGCCGGCAGGGCAAGATCGGTGACACCACGATGGGCGTGCCGCCGCTGATCTGCGACGACTCCGATGCCGCGGCGGGCATCCCGGCGTTCGACGAGGCAGCCGCGGCCGCCGCGCTGGACGCGGCCGGCTGGTCCAAGGGCGCGGACGGGATCAGGGCGAAGGGCGGCACCCGTCTGAGCCTCACCGCGATGTACGCCTCCGACCGGCCGAACCTTTCGGCGGGCATGGAACTGTTCTCCGCCGCGTGGCGGAAGCTGGGCGTCGAGGTCAAGGTGAAGACCCTGACCTCGGCCGCCTTCCTGCAGGCGATCTTCCAAGGCGACAACTGGGACGTGGCCCCGATGATCGCCCTTGCCACCCAGCTGCCGTCGCAGAGCGTCAGCTTCTTCTCGGGCCCCGGCTCCCCCAAGGGATCGAACTTCGCCGGCATCCGCAACCCCGCGTACGAGCAGCTGGTCGCCCGGGCGGTGCAGACCCCCGGACGGCCCGGCTGCGCGCTGTGGACCGAGGCCGAGAAGGCGCTGTTCGCCGGAGCCGACGTCGTTCCCATCGCCCAGAAGTACGTCAGCTACTTCGGGCGCGGCGCGACCTTCGACATCTCCGGCGAGATGCCGCTCCCGACCAGCATCCGGCTGCACGCCCGGTGAGGAGACAGCACTCCATGGCTCAGCCGTCCCCGGGGCCCGTGACGGGCCCGCCCGACGGCTCGCGGGCGGCTGCCCAAGGCGCCGTGGACCGGGGGGAGGACATCCGGCGCTCCTCCCCCCGGACATGGTTCCTGATCGGACGACTGGTGCGCCTCGCGGTCTCGCTCCTCGTCGTCGTCACCGCCTCGTTCCTGATCGTCCATCTGGTCCCCGGGGATCCGGTGCGCTCCGCTCTGGGCATCACGGCCGATCCCGCCGTGGTGGCGGCCCGGCGGGCCGAACTCGGCCTCGACAAGCCCCTGCTGACGCAGTACCTGCACTACCTGGGGGGCGTCCTCACCGGAGACCTCGGCACCTCGATCATCAGCGGCGATCCGGTGTCGTCGGTCATCGCGACGCGGCTGCCGGCCACCGCGGAGCTGGCCGGCCTGGCCGTCCTGCTCACCGCGCTGACGGCGTTCCCGCTCGGCATGTGGATGGCCGTGGCCACCCACGGCGGGCGCCGGCGCGGCGCGGACCTCGCCTTCACCGGCGTCACCGGCGTCTTCACCACCGTCCCCGACTTCCTGATCGGCGTGGGCCTGGTCTTCGTCTTCGCGGTCACCCTTCCCTGGCTGCCGCCGGCCGGAGCCGACACACCCGCCTCCTACCTGCTGCCGGTGCTCGCCCTGGCGCTCGGCCCCAGCTGCCAGCTGGCGCGCATCATCCGCACCGAGACCACCCGCGTCCTCGGGCAGGACCACCTGCGGGTCGCCCGCAGCAAGCGCCTCCCCGCCCGGCTGCTCTACCTGCGCCACGCGCTGCCCAATGTGCTGACGGCGGGACTCACCGTCGGCGGCCTGCTGTTCGCCGCGCTGGTCGGCGGCAGCGTCCTGGTCGAGAACGTCTTCGCCTGGCCCGGTCTCGGCAGCAGCGTGGTGGGCGCGATCGTGGCCCAGGACTACCCGCTGGTGCAGGCGATCGTCCTGCTCCTGGGCACGGTGGTGCTGGTGGTGAACCTCGTCGTCGATCTGGCCCTCGGTCTGCTCGACCCCCGCTCGACCCTCACGAGGAGCTGAGAAACGTTGACCAAGCAAGGCAGCCGGCCCGTCCCCCGGATCGGTCCCACCGGGATGGCGGGCGCCCTCGGCCTGCTCCTTCTGGTCCTACTGGCCGTGCTCGGCCCGGTCATCTGGGGCGCCGACGCCGCGCACCTGGACGTGGCCGCGGCCCAGCAGGGACCCTCCGCGCAGCATCTGCTCGGCACCGACGCCCTGGGCCGGGACATGCTCGCCCGGGTCCTGTCGGGCAGCCGTCTCTCCCTGGTTCTCGCGGTGCTGGCGACCCTCCTGGGCGCGGTGACCGGGGTGCTGCTCGGTGCGTTCCCCACCGTCCTCGGCCGCCGCGGCCGCCGGGCGTGGGAGTCGGTGATGAACACCGCGATCGCCTTCCCGGCGCTGCTGCTGGCGCTCGCCGTGGCGACCGTGGTCGGCATCGGAGCGAAGGGGGCGGTCCTGGCCCTCGGCGTGGCCACCGCCCCTCCGTACGCCCGCCTGACCTACACCCTCGCCTCGTCCGTGTCCGGCTCGGACTACGTCTGCGCCGCACGGATCCTCGGCGTACGCCGGTCACGCCTGATGCTTCGTCATGTCCTGCCCAACATCGCCGAACCGCTGATCGTCACCACCACCCTGCAGGTCGGCGGCATGCTCGTCGCCCTGTCGGCGCTGAGCTTTCTGGGACTGGGGGTCCAGCCGCCCGACTACGACTGGGGCCGCCTGCTCAGCGAGAACCTCAACCGCATCTACACCGCCCCCGCCGCGGCTCTCGCGCCCGGCGTCGCCATCGTCGTCGCCGGGCTGGTCTTCAACGCCCTCGGCGAGACCGCGGCCGCTCTCGTCCGCGCCGAACCGGCCGCCGGTGACCGGACCACCGGCCGCCGCCGGTCCCGCGGGGCACCGCGCCGCACCACGGCCGGCCCGGCGCGGGCCGCGACGGCCGTACGGGAGACCGGCGGGCCCGTGGCCGACGCCGCCGCCTACGCCCTGCGCGTACACGACCTCGACGTCGTCTTCCCCGGCCCGCCCGGGCCGCTGCACACCGTCCTGGGCGTCACCCTGGACGTCCGCCGCGGCGAAACGGTCGGCATCGTCGGGGAGTCGGGCAGCGGCAAGACGCTGACGGCCATGGCGATCGCGGGGCTCGTCCCGGAACCGGGCCGGGTCACCGCCGGCCGGATGGAGATCGCCGGGCGGGATCCCGGAACTTTGCGCACGTCCGAGCTGCGCAGGCTGCTGGGCTCGACGACCGCGGTGGTCTTCCAGGACCCGCTGAGCTCCTTCAACCCCGCACTGCGGATGGGCCGCCAGCTCACCGAGGCCAGCGAGGTCCACCTCGGCCTGCCGCGCACGGCGGCCGTGCGGCTCGCGCAGGACCGTCTGCACCAGGTACGTGTCCCCAGCCCGGCCATCAGGATGGGCCAGTACCCGCACGAGCTCTCCGGCGGTATGCGGCAGCGCGCCATGATCGCCATGGGCCTGATGGGGGAACCCGAACTGATCATCGCCGACGAGCCGACCACCGCGCTCGACGTGACCGTCCAGGAGCAGATCGTGCGGCTCCTGGGCCGGATCAACGAGGACACCGGAGCGGCGATCCTGATGATCTCCCACGACATCTCGGTCGTCACCTCGCTGTGCCGCCGGGTGGTGGTGATGTACGCCGGCCGGATCGTCGAGGACACCGGCGCCGACGCCCTGCTCGCGGGCCCCGCCCATCCGTACACCGAGGCGCTCCTGGCCGCCGTGCCCCACATGGGCAGCGACCGGGACCGGCCGCTGGCCACCATTGCCGGCCGGCCCCCGCAGCCCGCCGAACGGCCGGCCGGCTGCGCCTTCGCACCGCGCTGCCGGTTCGCCTCGCACAGGTGCCGCGCAGAGCAGCCGCCCCTGGAGTTCCGGGACGGCCGGCGGGTCGCCTGCTGGCACCCGCGGCCGCCGCTCCCGGCCGACCGTACCGAGACCAAGACCACCACGCCGGAGCAGGCATGACCGGATTGCGGATCGAAGGGCTGACCGTGCGGTTCGGGCGGGGACGCCGGGCCATGACAGCGGTCGACCGAGTGAGCCTTGCCGTGCCCCCGGGCAGGATCGTCAGCCTGGTGGGAGAGTCGGGCTCGGGCAAATCGACCCTGGCCCGCGCCGTCGTCGGACTCGCCCCCGTCACCGCGGGCCGGGTCCTGCTGGACGGCCGGGACATCGCCTCGGACGCGACCGCCCGCCGGCGGATCCAGATGGTCTTCCAGGACCCGTACGCCTCGCTCAACCCGCGGATGACCGTCGGCGGGGCCCTGGACGAGGCGCTGCGGACCCGCCCGGGCGCGCGCCTGACACGTGAGCAGCGCGGACGGGAGACCGGCCGGCTGCTGGATCTGGTCGCGCTGTCCCCGGAGCACGCGGGCGCGCTCCCGGGGCGCCTGTCGGGTGGCCAGCGGCAGCGGGTGGCCCTCGCGCGGGCGCTCGCGGTGCGCCCCGACGTCATCGTCGCCGACGAGATCACCAGCGCCCTCGATGTGTCGGTGCAGGGCGCGGTGCTCAACCTGGTCCGCGACATCCAGGCCCGCTCCGGCACCTCGATGCTGTTCATCTCGCACAACCTCGAGGTGGTCCGGTACGTCAGTGATGTCATCGCCGTGATGTACCTGGGCCGCATCGTGGAGGCCGCACCCACCGAGGAGCTGCTGGCACGGCCCCGCCACCCCTACACCAGGGCCCTGCTGGCAGCGGTGCCGCGACTCGGCCGCTCCTGGCGCGAGATCGACGCACCGGCCGGCGACCTGGACGCCCCTGACCCCCACCACCCCCCGGCGGGCTGCCGGTTCCACCCCCGCTGCCCCGTAGGGCCGCGCGCCGACGCCTCCCGTTCGGTGTGCCTGACCCTGGACCCGCAGTCCGGCGCGGCCGAACGGCCCCACCGGGCCGCCTGTCACTTCGCCGACGAACCGGCGGCGACCTGCGGCCCCGTGGCGAACGGTTCGGCCCCGGTCGGCCCCCAAAGGGCTGAACAACCCGACGGCCCGTCGGGCGGCGGGCGCAGCCCGCTCGCCGCGGTGGCCGCCACCGATGACGAGACCGCGACGAAGGAGCACCCTTGACACTGGACCAGGCACAACTGGGGCGACGGCTCGAAGAGCTCGCCCGGGAGTACCGCGTACCCGGGGCCTCGCTGGCCGTGCACGCGGACGGCCGGACCGTTCTGTCGGCGGCGGGTGTGCTCCACCGCGGCACCGGGGTGGAGGCCACCACCGACTCGCTGTTCCAGGTCGGCTCCATCACCAAGACCCTGACCACCACCTTGGTGATGCAACTGGTGGACGAGGGGCTGCTCGACCTGGACGATCCGGTGGTGAAGGTACTGCCGGAGTTCCGGGTGGCCGACCCGGACGTGACCGCCTCGGTGACCATGCGCCACCTGCTCACCCACACCAGCGGCATCCAGGGCGACGTGTTCACCGACACCGGCCGCGGGGACGACGCGCTGGAGCGGTTCACTGCCCGGTGCGCGGAGCTGGGCCAGTCGCACCCCATCGGCGCCACCCAGTCGTACTGCAACACCGGATTCGCCGTCGCAGGCCGGGTCGTGGAGGTGCTCACCGGCAAGGTCTGGGACACCGCCCTGCGCGAGAGGCTCCTCGCCCCGCTGGGACTGGAACGCACCCTCACCCTGCCCGAGGACGTGCTGCGCTTCCGGGCGGCGATGGGGCACCTGCCGGTGCCGGAGGGCGGAGCCGGCGACTGGCCGCGACCCGCGCCGCGCTGGGGCGTCCCGCGCTCGGCCGGACCGGCGGGCGCCGTGGTCGCCACCGCCGGGGACCTGGTCGCCTTCGCCCGCATGCACCTCGCCGACGGCCTCGCCGCGGACGGCACCCGGGTGCTGTCCGCCGCCTCCGCGCAGGCGATGCGCGAGCCCCAGGTGGCGGTGCCGGACCGCTGGACCGTCGCCGACCACTGGGGCCTGGGCTGGTTCCTGCCGACCTGGGAGGGCCGGAGCCTGTACGGACACGACGGCGGCACCGTCGGCCAGAGCGCCTTCCTGCGCGTCCTCCCCGACCAGGAGGTCGTCCTCGTCCTGCTCACCAACGGCGGACGCACCCGGGAGCTCTTCCAGGCGGTCGTGAACGAGATACTCCCCGAGATCGCCGGGCTGCGCATGCCCGAGCCGCCGCAGCCGCCCGCGGAGCCCGTCCCGGCGGATCTCGCCGACTGGTACGGGGTCTACGAGCGCCACGGCGTACACCTGGACCTCGCCCCGCGCGAGGACGGCACGCCGGAACTCACCCTGACCGTCACCGAGGGGCTGGCCGGTCTCGAGGAACGGCCGCACCGGATGCCGCTGACCGCCGTCGACCCGGAGGCCGGCCTCTTCGTCACCCGGGAGCAGGACTTCACCGCGTGGACACCCGTCGTCCTGTACGCCCTGGGCGACGGCTCCCGCTACGTCCACCTCGGTGCCCGCGCCACTCCGAAGACCGGCTGAACGCATGGAGCGCGCCCTGCCGCCGGACCCGGGTCCGGCGGCAGGGCGACCGCGGTCCGCAGCGGGCCGGCTCCCGGGGCCTACCGGGCCGCCCCGCTCCCGGTTCCCAGCAGCCGGCCGATCAACGCCGCCAGGAGCGCCGCCCGTTGCGGCATCGCGGACAGGTCGGCGTACTCGCCCGGCGCGTGCGCATGGTCGCCCACCGCGCCCAGGCCGTCCAGGGTGGGCACCCCGAGCCCGGCGGTGAGGTTGCCGTCCGAGCCGCCGCCGACCGCCGCTCCGCGCAGCGGGGCCAGCCCCAGCGCCCGGGCCTCCCGCACCGCCGAGGCGAACAGGTGCGCCGAGTACGCGGACTCCAGCGCGTACCGGTTGATGCCCCCGTCCAGTTCCAGGCGGGCACCGGCGGCCACGCGCTCCAGCGCGCGCAGGGCCGCGTCCACCCGCTCCAGCTCGGCCGCCGACCATGCCCGCACGTCCACCCGCACCGAGGCGTGCTCGGGAACCGTGTTCATCGAGGACCCGCCCGACAGCACCGTGGGGGTCACGCTGGTGCCCGCCGCGCAGTCGCCCAGCGCGGCGATGCGCAGCACCTGGCGGGCGACCTCCACGGTGGCGTTGACGCCCTTGTGGGGCTCCAGTCCCGCGTGCGCCGCCCGTCCGCCGACGTCCAGCCGGTAGGTGCCGATGCCCTTGCGCGCGGTCTTCAGCGCCCCGTCCGCGCTCGGTTCCGGCACCAGCACCGCCCGGCAGCCGCGGGCGGTGTCCTCGATCAGCGCCCTCGAGGACGGGGCGCCGAGCTCCTCGTCGCTGGTGAGCAGGACCGCGACGCCCTCGGTCGAGGGCAGCAGCCGCAGGGCCGCGAAGAGCTGCACGATGCCGGCCTTCATGTCGAAGACACCGGGCCCGGTCACCCTGTCGCCGTCCACCGCGAACGGCCACCTGGCCAGCGTGCCGGTCGGCCACACCGTGTCGAAGTGGCCGAGCACCAGCACGTCGCCGGTGCCCGAGCCCGGCCATAGCAGGTGGGGCCGGCCCGCCGACTCCAGGCGCCGGGGCGGGCTCCCCAGCGCCCGGGTGCCGAGTTCCGCCACCAGGTCCGCACACGAGTGCAGCGCCGGCAGGTCCGAGGAGTACGACTCCCGCTCCACCAGCGCGGCCAGTTCGGCCCGCATCCGCGGCGCCTGCGCGGCGGCCGCGGCGAGCAGCGAGGCGCGCCTCACCGCGCCACCGCCTTCCCGGCGGCCCGCTCGCCGTGGCCCGCGCGCAGCACGCGGCCTCGCCGCCCGCCGGTGAACTCCCCGGAGTCCACCACGACCTCTCCGGCGAGCACCACGTACGGGATGCCCGTCGGCCTGACGTCGGGCACCGCGTAGGTGCCCTCATGGCCGACCGTCTCCGGGTCGAGGACACACAGGTCGGCGATGGCGCCCGGCCCCACCCAGCCGCGCCCGGCGAGGCCGAACTGGGCGGCGGTCGCCGAGGTCGCCTTGCGGACCGCCTCCGGCCAGTCGACCACCTTCTCCTCCCGTACGTAGCGGCCCAGGAACCGCGGGAAGCAGCCCCAGGTGCGCGGATGATCGAGCCCGGTGGGCATTCCGTTGTCCGAGCCGATGCCGACCAGCGGATCGGCCATGATCGCGCGCAGGTCGGACTCGGCCATCATGGTCGGCACGATCATCGCGTTCACATCGGCCGTGATCAGGGAGCACAGCACCTCCCACGCGTCGTCCGCGCCGCTGATCCCCGCCAGGGTCCGGCCGACGGTGCCGGCGTCCCGGTGACGGTTGATCAGCACGTCGGCGGGCGACACCTGGCGCCACAGCCCCGCCGCCACCGCCCGCGCCGGGTCCTCGGCCCTGGCACGGAGCCGGGCACGCTCGGCCGGGTCGGTCATCCGGGCCAGCAGCGCCTCGGCGCCGCCGGCGAGGGCCTCGGGCGGCAGCAGGGCGTGCAGCATGGTGCCGCCGGCCAGGTAGGGGTACTGGTCGCCGCGGACGTCCACCCCGGCCACCCGCGCCGCGCGCAGCTTCTCCAGCAGCACCGCGGACTTGCCGTGGTTGGGCCGGCCGGCCGCCTTGCAGTGCGAGATCTGCACCGGGATCCGTGCCCGCCGGCCGATCTCTATCGCCTCGTCGAGGGCGTCCTCCAGGGCGTCGCTCTCGTCCCGCATGTGGGTCGCGTACGGGCGCCCCCACCGGTGGGCGACCTTCCCGAGCGCCACCAGTTCCTCGACGTCGGCATAGGCTCCCGGGGTGTAGATCAGCCCGCTGGACAGCCCGGCGGCACCCGCGGTGAACGCCTCGTCGGCCAGCGCGCACATGGCCTGAAGCGCCCCCGGCGCCAGCCGCCGGTGCATTCCGTTGGCCGTCAGCCGGAGTGTGTGGTGCCCGACCAGTACGGCCATGTGGTTGGTGGGACCGGCGGCCTCGATGTCGTCGAGGTACGCGGCGAAGGACCGCGCCCGGTACGCCGTCCCGGCCGCCAGGTCGCCGAAGAGGGCCTGGGCCTCCCGGGCGGCCGCGTCGTCCATCGGGGCCGGGGAGTAGCCGCAGTTGCCGGCGATCTCGGTCGTCACGCCCTGGAACAGCTTGAAAGGCTGCGGCTCGGACATCATCGGGACCAGGTCCGAGTGGCTGTGCGGGTCGATGAATCCCGGCGCGACCACCAGCCCCGCGACGTCGATCTCCCGCCGGGCGGCCCCCAGACCGCGGCCGACCGCCACCACCCGGTCGCCCGTCACCGCGACGTCCGCCCGCACGCCGGGGGATCCCAGGCCGTCGTGGACGGTGCCCCCGCACAACTTCAGGTCGTACACGCCATCTCTCCCCACTGTGGTTGCCTGCGTCGGCAGTCTCGCCGCAGGCAACCGCCCCCACCTCGTCCTCCGCGACCAATCCCGCCCGGCGGCCATGTTGCCCCGCACATACCGGTGCCGGGCCGGGCGTGCGAACGTATGGGCTTTGGAAGGACGCAACGTGACGGACCATGGCACACACCCCTCCCTGGCGCGGATCCTCGGCCTCCTCGGGACCTCCGCCGCCCGCCTGCTCACCGCACCGGCGGGGTGCGACATCCAGGTGACCGAGCACACAGTCCTGGACGTCACCGAGGACGAGGGGCCCGCCCGCGCGGGGGCGATGCTGCTGGCCGTGGGGATGCGTCCCGACGCCGAGGCGCTCCTCGACGCCCTGCCGGCCCTGGGCCGGGCACGCGTCGCGGCGATCGCCCTCAAGACCCGTGGGGCCGACACCGGCCCGCTGGTCCAGGCCGCCACCGCCGCGGGCGTCGCCGTGCTCGCCGTCGCCGACGTCATCCCCTGGCGGCACGTCGACGCGCTGCTCGCCGCCGCCGCTGGCAGCGCCGGACAGGACGGGCCGGGGTTCCCCTCGGCCGGCGCGGTCGGCGACCTGTTCGGTCTGGCCAACGCCGTGGCGGCGATGGTGGGCGGGGCCATCACCGTGGAGGACCCCCAGCAGCGGGTTCTCGCCTACTCCAACCTTCCCGGCCAGCCGATCGACGACCCGCGGCGCGACACCATCCTCGGGCGGCAGGTGCCCCGGGACGGCAACTACCAGCGGATCTACCGGCGGTTGTGGCGCGCCCCCGGCGTCATCCGGATCGGTGACGCCGCGCCGCTGCCCCGCATCGCCGTGGCGGTCCGCGCCGGTACCGAGCTCCTCGGCTCCATCTGGGCGGTGGAGTCCGGCATCCCGCTGGGACCCGAGGCGGAGCAGGCACTGGCCGACGCCGCCGGGGTCGCGGCGCTCCACCTGCTCAGGCTGCGCCGGGCCACGGAGCTGGAGCGCCGGGCCCGCGGCGAGCTGCTCCGCTCCCTGCTCGCCGGCCGGCCCCCCTCCGCGGCCAGACTCGGCATCGAATGCGGCCTGATGACCGTGCTCGCCTTCGAACTGCCCTCCGCGTCCGGCACTCCGGTCGGCGTCCTCGGGCTGCAGGTCGCGGACCTGGTGACGGCCTGCGCGGAGACGCTGGCCTCCGCCGCCTCCTGTGTCGTCGACGGCCCGGTCGTGTACGCCTTGCTCCCGCTTCCGGAGGACATGCCCCGGACCCGGGTGGCGGCACTGGCCGAGACCGTCGTCAGCCGCTGCGAGGAGTCGCTGCACAGCCGGCTGCGAGCCGGCATCGGATCCACGGTGGCCGACTTCGCGGACGTGCCGCGCTCACGCCAGGAGGCGGACCGGGTGCTGGCCGTGCTCGCCACCGGGCCACGCGGTACCCGTGTCGCCTCCATCGAGGACGTGCGCTGCCAGGCGATCCTGCAGGAGCTCCAGGAGACCGTCGCCGGCAACCCGCGGATCCAGCTCGCCTCGGTCACCGCCATGCTGCGGCACGACGCCGAGAAGGGCACCCGGTACGCCGAGACCCTCCTGGCCTACCTCGACGCCTTCGGTGACACCACTGTCGCGGCGGACCGCCTGCACATCCACCAGAACACCTTCCGGTATCGCGTCCGCCGGGTCGGGGAGCTGTTCGGCGTGGACCTGGGGGACGCGGACCAACGCCTGGTGCTCTGGCTGCAGCTGCGGCTGACGGTCGGGGAGGGCCGAGCGGCGACGGCCGCCGACGCGGGCCGCCACGTGGTCGGCGCCCACCAAGTCCCCGGCCAGGATTGATCTGCCGCGACGAAGCACTCGCCGGCGGATGCAAACAGATTGAGGGGGTGGCTACTTCACCCTCAGCCGCCCTCACGGGCGCCGCAAGCGACGCGCGGTACCGGGCGGCGGCCGCCGCGGCGGCCGCCCAGGCCCGTGCCGGAGTCGACGTGCGAGAACTCACCGGCCTGGCCGCGCTGAGAAGCGCGGCCCGCCTGTTCGCGGACGTCTGGAACACCGTCCCGGACCGCCCCCCGCTCAACTCCGACCTCATGCGGGCACTCGCTCACGCGGGCAACTACGTGGTGGGTGCCTTCGAGGGCGAGGAACTGCTCGGCGCGTCCGTCGGCTTCCTCGGTCTGCGCGACCGGCCGACGCTGCACTCCCACATCAGCGGCGTCCGGGCCGGCGCCCAGGGGCGCAGCATCGGCTTCGCGCTCAAACTCCACCAGCGCGACTGGGCTGTCCGCCGCGGGATCGAGAACATCACCTGGACCTTCGACCCGCTGGTGCGGCGCAACGCCCACTTCAACCTGGTCAAGCTCGGTGCCCGGGCGACCGAGTACCTGACCGACTTCTACGGCGACATGACCGACGGCATCAACGCGGGCCAGCACAGCGACCGGCTCCACCTCACCTGGCCGCTGCTCGCCCCCCACGTCGTCGAACGCCTCGACGGCGTGCCGAGCCGCCGCCCCGTGGAGGCCGATGCCGCCGCTCGTGCCGAGCCGCGGCTGGCGCAGGGCGCGGACGGCGGCCCCGAGCCGCACCAGACCGGCGCGGAGGCCCAGCTGGTCTGGATACCCCCGGACATCGAGGCCGTGCGCCGCGAGGACCCGGCCCGCGCCACCGCGTGGCGGCTCGCCCTGCGCACCGCCCTGACCGGCGCCCTCTCCGAGGGCTACGCGATCCGGACCTGCACCCGGTCCGGGCACTACCTACTCACCCGGAGGAACCCCTCGTGAAGATCAGCGGATGCGAACTGCGGCGCATACGGCTGCCGCTCGTCGAGCCGTTCCGCACGTCGTTCGGCACGCAGCACGCCCGCGAGCTGCTGCTCCTGCGCATCGTCACCCCCGAGGCGGAGGGCTGGGGCGAGTGCGTGGCCATGAGCGACCCGCTGTACTCGGCGGAGTACCTCGACGGTGCCGAGCACGTCGTCAAGCGCTTCCTGCTGCCCCGGCTCGCCGCGGCTCCCGAGGTGACGGCCGCACACGTCGCCCCGCTGCTCGCGCCGGTCAAGGAGCACCGCATGGCGAAGGCGGCCCTGGAGATGGCGGTGCTCGACGCCGAACTGCGGGCCGCCCGGGTGCCCTTCGCCCGCTACCTCGGTGCGGTGCACGACAGGGTCCCGGCCGGTGTCTCCGTCGGGATCATGGACTCGGTCGACCTGTTGCTCGACGCGGTGGCCGGGTACCTGCACGAGGGCTATCTGCGCGTCAAACTGAAGATCCAGCCCGGCTGGGACGTGGAACCCGTCCGGGCGGTACGCGAACGCTTCGGCGACGATCTGCTGCTCCAGGTCGACGCCAACACCGCGTACACCCTCGCCGATGCGCCCCAGCTCGCCCTCCTGGACCCGTTCGGTCTGCTGCTGGTCGAGCAGCCGCTGGCCGAGGACGACGTGCGCGGCCACGCCGAACTGGCCAAGCGGATCCGTACGCCCGTCTGCCTGGACGAGTCGATCACCTCGGCGCGTGCCGCGGCCGACGCGCTGACCTCCGGGGCCTGCTCGATCGTCAACATCAAGCCCGGCCGGGTCGGCGGCTACCTGGAGGCCCGGCGCATCCACGACGTCTGTACCGCCATGGGAGCCCCGGTGTGGTGCGGGGGCATGCTCGAGACCGGGATCGGCAGGGCCGCCAACGTGGCGCTGGCCGCGCTTCCCGGCTTCGTCCTGCCCGGGGACACCTCGGCGTCCGCGCGCTTCTACGCCCAGGACGTCACCGCCCCCTTCGTCCTGTCCGACGGACACCTGCAGGTGCCCGACGCACCGGGGTTCGGCGTCGAGATCCAGCCGGACGTCCTGGAGGAGGTCACGGTCTCAAGCCACTGGGCGACCCTGGACTCCCTGCGGTAGGTCTCACGGGCCCGGTGTCTCGCCCCGGGCCCCCACCGCCGGCAGCCGGACCCCCGGGGGGCCGGCTGCCGCGCGACGCGTCGGGATGTCAGCCGGTCGACTGCGACCCGCGGAGGTGGTCGACGGCGATGCGGGCCACGGTGCCGATCACGGCGTCGGCCGGCGGGTTCGCGTACGCCGACGAACGGGGGCAGGTGAACACGGCGACCGCGTACCGGCCGCCGTCCCGGTACTCCACCACGCCGACCTCGTTGCGGACGAACGGCAGGGTGCCGGTCTTGCCCGCGACGGTCACCGAGTCGTCCGGGAAGCCGCTGCGCAGCCGGTGCGGCCAGACCTGCAGCCCGAGGATGCGGCGCATCGCCGCGCAGGACTCGGCCGACGCCGCCTGGTCCTGCCAGATCATCGAGAGCAGAGCGGTCAGAGAGCGGGCCGTCCCGCGGGTGCCGGACGGGATGTGCAGCGCGCGGGAGCCCCGCAGCCGCTCGATCTGCGCAGCACTGAGCTCGGTGACGTCGGCGCCGCCCAGTACTTCGTCGAACGCGTCGTAGATGTCCTTGCAGGTCCCCTCCACACGCACCTCCTTCAGGCCCAGCCCTGCCATCCGGGCGTTGACGGCGTCGATGCCGAGCAGCTCGCACAGGACGTCGGTCGCGGCGTTGTCACTCACGCTGATCATCCAGTAGGCCAGGTCGCGCAGCGAGACCTCGACCGGGTCGACCATGACCGACAACCCTGTCGGACCGGGCGACCGGCCTGCCTGCGGCAGGAGCATCCGGCTGCTCAGGTCGATCGTGCCCTCGTCGGCCCGGGCGTGGAGCTCCACGAGGACGGGGATCTTGCAGACACTGGCCAGGAGCACCGGGTCGTCCGCCCCGTACTCGAACTGCACACCACTGTCGATGTCGACGGCGTGGACGAACCCCGCGGATCCGGCCGCCGTGAACGCCTCGGCAATGGCGCGCCGCACCTCCTCGGGGCCGGTCTGGGCCCCGTGGTGACCGCCGGGCGGACTGCCGACCGTCGTCGTGGTCTCCTTCATGGCGCTGACCCCTTCCAGGATGTCGTGTCACTCGGGGGCGCCCCGCCCATGTCATCTGCGCGGGGAGCACGGGGAACGAGGCGCGGGAGCAGCATGCACACGAGGGCAGGACCGCGTCTTCGTCGGCGGCGACAAGGACGGCAGCCGCGTTGCAGTGGGCGGGCCATGGCGCCCGAACACGCGCCGGGGCGGGTCTCACTGCGCTGCGTGGGGCGTGGGGCGGACGGCCCCGTACCCGGCTTCGGCGCCGGCCTGTGCCCGCGCCGAAGACGGGTACGTCAACCGTCCGCACCGCATCGGCGACGCCGAGTTCAAGTCCTCCGGGCTCGCCGCCGCCGTGGCTGCGGGCTTCCTGTTCCCGCCCACGCTCATCACGTCCGAGCCGGACGCCGCGCGGACCTTCGTCAAGCGGCACGGCCCGGACAGGGGCCGGGGCCGGTCTTTGACGGCGGACGGGGCGGAACGGAACCGGGCCCCGCACCAGCCCGACCCGTCTCGTCAAGGCCCCTTGCCGAGACGATGGGGGCCCTTCCCCTGCGTGCGCGCCCGAAGGGTACGTCAAGGCCCCCTTGACACGGCCGTCGGCGTTCCGTGCGGCTCTGATCAGCCACTCCCCCACCAGTCCGCGGCCGCAGCCCACCAGCCAACGCGGACCGTCCACCACCCGCGCACGCGGCCCTGCGCGAACAGGCCCACGGGCGGATTACCGTCGCCGTGCCCACTTTGAGCCTGATGGAAGTCAGCGGACTGACCCGGTGAGGACTCCCCCGCGCTGTCTTCGAAGCCCGCGACGGCGCAGCCCGCAGCGCGGCGGCCCCGAGCCCCGGGGCCGCCACGAGCCGGGCCGCAGGCCCTGGCGGTGCGCCTGGGCGCCCGCTGACGTCAGGAGTACGGGCCGCGGCCACCGCCCCGGCCCACGACCGCCTGCCTCAGTCGCAGTGCGGCGCGGTCACCGCTGCGCGAGGCGTGCGGCGACGAAGTCGCGGGCGTGTCCGGCCTCGTCCCCGGCGTCGTTGCGGAACAGGGCGGCCGCTCCGGTGTCGCCGACGGCCTGCGCCTTCCGCGCGAAGTCCGGGTACATCGTCCGCGATTCGTACTGCTCACCGGTGACGGCCGTGGTGAGGTTGTCGCGCGTGGAGCGCACCAGCCCCGCCAGTGCCGCCTCACCGGTGAAGTGCTCGCGCAATTCGACGTTGCCGGCGCCGGTGAACAGCCGCGCCAAGGGCTTGTTGCCCCACGCTTCGGCGTGCTTGGCGAACAGGGCGTACTTGGCGTGTGCCAGCGCCTCGCCGTGCATGGCCGTGTCCAGGTTCGCCTTGGTGCGGGCCCCACGGACCTCGGGCATTCCCGCGCGCACGCGCACCGGGCTGACGTCCGGCGGTTTGGGAATGCTGCCCTTGCCCGTCGTCAGCACGCGCAGCGCCGCCAGGAACCGCTGGTGGTGGACCGCCTCGTCCTTGGCGATCTCCGCGAACAGCTCCGCGGCCTTGGTATCGCCGTCCTCCTTGGCCTGCCGGGCGAAGCCCGGATACATCACCCGCGACTCGTACGACTCGCCCTCGGCGGCAGCGCGGAGATTGGCGGCGTCGCTGCCCACCAGGCCGGTCAGGGCGGCCCCTTCTGTGAAGTGCTCCCCCAGCTCGACAGAGGCCACCCGCTGGAACAGCGTGGCCACGGCGGACAGCTTCTGGGCTCGCGCCTGCTCGGCGAAGAGCGAGTACGAGGCGTTCGCGAACGCCTCGCCCCGCAGGGACTTCTCCAGGTCCGCCGAAGTTCCGGCGTGCAGGCCGTGCGGCATGCCGCCCGCGGGCGGGCGGACGGCGACGGCGGGCGGGCGGACGGCGACGGCGGGGGTGCTGAGGCCGACGGCGAGCGCCACTGCTGCCAGGGCGCATATGCGGTGCGGGATCACACTGACCTCCTCATGGTCCAGGAATCTTGCTGCGGGCACCCACGCCATGGCACCAAGGACACCCGTGACCGGCCAGGCCGGACCGTCATTCGGGTGAATGGCTGTTACTCGTTGTCACGCTTCGCCCGCTGCTCCATACGCGCGCAGTTCTCCGGGCTGAGGACGCATCCACCGGACAATGCCCGCAGCAGCAGCCATGTCGGCATCCGGCCGGCGCTGCGCGTCGAAGGAGATCCCGTGAGCGTCGGCTTGTTCAATGGCCTCCCCAGCCATCCCCTTTTCGTCCACGGCGTCGTGGTGCTGATCCCGCTGACGGCGCTGGCGCTCGTCGCCTGCACGCTGTGGCCGGCAGTGGCGCGCCGGTTCAGCTGGCTGCTGCCCGTGCTCGGCCTGGTCGCTCTGGCGCTGGTCGTGCTGACCACCGAGTCCGGTGAGTGGCTGGAGGAGCGGGTGAAGGAGACCGCGCTGGTGGAAAGACATACCGAAATGGGTGAAGGACTGACCCCGTGGGCGATCGCCCTGTTCGTCCTCACCACCGCCGTCTGGTGGCTGGGCCGCGTCACCGCCCCGCGGAACCCCGCCGCGGGCGATGCACTCCCTCGCCCCATCTCTCATCGGGCATCCACCGCGGTTCGGCTCGCCTCCTCGGTGCCCGTACGCATCGCAGCCGTGGCACTCGCTCTGGCCGTGACCGCCGGCGCGGTCATCGAGGTCTACCGGATCGGCGACTCCGGCGCGAAGGCCGTCTGGCAGGGCGAGATCTCCACCAGTGAGCCAGGAGCGGGCGAATGACGCGCCGGCAGCCGCGCTCGCGGAACCAACGCAGTACCAGCCCGGCCTGACGGAACGGGCATACAGGCGCCCGCGCCTGAACTGTTCCTGGCATGGAAGTCGGTGTGGCACACCTGCACGACCGGATCATCGAAGCCGAGCGCGAAGGATGGTTCGGTGAAGTCGAAGAGCTCCGCGTCAGTCTCGCGGCTGCGGAAGACAAGATCGCGGAACTCGAGGCCGGACGAAAAGACGCAGCGGGTTCTCCGTCGTGTTCTGGTCGGTGTCGGTGCCGTTCGCGTCGGCGGGGGACGGTCGGCCCCTACCGCCGGCGCGCGGCACTGGCGCAGCCTGGGAGAGTCGGCGCCAGTAGATCCCCTCACCCGAGAGGCGGGCAGCGCGTATGAACGCCCAGACCAGGGGCAATGCCGAGGAGACGCGGGTGCTGGTCGTGGAGGACGACCGCGGCATCGCGGAGTCATTGGTGCGCGGCCTGCGGCAGGCCGGATACGGAGCCGAAGGCGTCCGGACCGGGCGGGCCGCACTGTCGGCGCCCACCCCCGACGTCGTCCTGCTGGATCTGGGGCTGCCGGACATCGACGGCGTCGAGGTGTGCCGGCGGCTGCGTGCTCGGTCGGACGCCGCGATCATCGCGGTGACCGCGCGGGGTGAGGAGGCGGATCGGGTGCTGGCCCTGGACGAGGGCGCCGACGACTACCTGGTCAAACCGTTCGGGCTGGCCGAGCTGCTGGCGCGGATCCGGGCCGTGCTGCGCCGCCGGCGCCCGGCCGGGCCGGAGATCCTGCAGCACGGGCCGCTGGCGCTGGACCTGCGCACCCGACAGGTCTCGGTGGGTGAACATGCGGTCGCTTTGACGCCGAAGGAGTTCGGCATTCTGGAGTGCCTGGCCGCGGACCCGGGCCGGGTGGTGACCAGGCAGCAGATCCTGGACCGGGCCTGGGACGCCCACTGGTACGGGCCGACGAAGGTGCTGGACGTGCATGTGGCGGCCCTGCGCCGCAAGCTCGGCGTGCCGGGGCTGATCGAGACGGTCTACGGGCAGGGGTTCCGGCTCGGGGCGGTCGGGGAGTCGCGGGAGCGGTCGTGACGCGTCGGATCACCTGGACGCTGCTGGTCCTGACGTCTGTACTGCTGGTGCTGGCGGTTGTGCCGCTGGCGGTGTCGATGACGGCGCGCGAGCGCGTTGCCTACCGCGACAGCCAGCGGGCGGCCACCCGGGTGATCGCCGCGGCGGCCGAGGAGCACCTCTCCGACAACAAGCCGCCGAACGTCATGCGCCAGGAGCTGGATGCCTCAGCCCGGGCGGGGGACTGCGCCGCGGTGTATGACGCTGCCGGGCGCTTGGTGGCCGGTACGCCCTGTAGGGCGGCCCAGGGCGAGGATGCGAAGGAGCTGGTGGAGCAGGTGCTGGCCGGGCATGAGCCGGAGCCGCCGGAGAACGAGGGATGGCTGCTGGCCGCGGAACCGGCTGGTGAGGTGCACAGGCCCGCCGGAGTGGTCGTTCTGGCCCGTTCGGCCGGCCCGCTGGGCGCCCGGATCGCGGCGATCTGGGGCTGGTCCGCCGTGATCGGTGTCGCCGGGCTGGCCGCGTCCGCGCTGCTGTCCGTGCGCCTGGCCCGCTGGGTCAGCCGTCCGTTGTCGACGCTGGATGCCAGCGCCCGGCGCCTGGGTGAGGGCGTCCTCGAGGAGCGGGCCGACGTTGGGGCGGGTCCGCCGGAGGTGCGCCGGCTGGCCGCCACCTTCAACACCATGGCGGCCCGCACGGAGGCGCTGGTGCACGGCCACCGGGCGGTGATCGCGGATGTGTCCCATCAGTTGCGCACCCCGCTGGCAGCGCTGCGGTTGCGGCTCGATGTCCTGGCCGCCGGTGCCGAGGGTGACACGGCTGTGGAGCTGGCCGCCACGCAGGAGGAGATCGCACGGCTGTCCCGGATGGTCGACGGGCTCTTGGCGGTGGCGCGTGCCGAGCAGGCGACGCCGCGTCCGGCTGCGGTGCAGGTCGGCGAGGTGGTGGCCGAGCGGGTGGCCGCATGGTCGCCCGTCGCCGAGGAGCGCGGTGTGCGGCTCACCGCCGTCTGCGAGGGGCCGGCGCCGGTCGCCGCGCTGGGCGCGGGTCATCTGGAGCAGATCCTGGACAACCTGATCGCCAACGGCGTGGAAGCCGTGCCGGCCGGCGGGAGCATCATCGTCGACCGGCGCACGATGGGGGACACGGCCCGGGTGTCCGTGCGGGACGACGGTCCCGGGATGACGGACGAGGCGAAGGCGGTCGCCTTCCGCCGGTTCGGTAACCCCCAGGCTCGGGGCGCGGGCCTGGGGCTGGCCATCGTGCACCGGCTGGTCACCGTCAACGGCGGTACGGCACGGCTGGAGGACACGCCCGGTGGCGGGCTGACCGCCGTACTGGATCTGCCCCTGTGGCCGGAGGGCGGGCGCAAGGGGGACGGGGCGTCGAGATCTTTACTGGTTCTGAAGGAGACGTGAGCGAGTTCCTGGGCGTCGGGAGCACAGCCTGGAGGTGCACGCAGCCGATCCGGGCCGCCGATTCACCAGGAGGCTGCCATGGCGCCTTCGCCCGACGACTTCCCGCCGACACCCGCCCCCGCTTTCTCCCCGCACGCGCGCGACCGCGGTCTGCGCCGCAGCCGCCGCACCACGTTGTGGATCGCGGTCACGGCCTCGGCCGGCGCGGCGGCTCTGGGCGGCTTCTACACGCATCTGCTGCCGGGCGGTTCGGCCGCCCCCGCGCCGGCGAACGCACCGGTGCACACGCCCGCGGCGTCGACTTCCGCCGCTGTGGGGAAGGATGACGAGGGGCGCGAGGAGCCGAACGGTCACGAGGACGACGACGAGGCCGCGGCTCCCGTTGCTCAACCGGCTCCGCGGCCCCCGGCCCAGCCGCCGGCCGCGACACAGCAGCAGCCGCAGACCACGACGGGGGCGTCATGAGCACGCACATCCCGGCCCCCTCTGCCGCTCAGGTCGTCTTCCCGGCCCTCGGCACGACGGCCACGCTGCTGGTCACTGACGCGGTCGCCCTGACCGCAGCGGAAGCGGTGCTGCGCGCCGAGTTGGCCGTCGTCGACCGCACTTGCAGCCGCTTCCGGCCCGACTCCGAGCTCACGCGTGTGAATGTGAGCGCGGGTGTCACGACGACGGTCAGCGAATACTTCGCCGAGGCGCTGCAGGCCGCCCTGCGTGCCGCCCGTATCACCGACGGCGCCGTGGACCCGACCGTGGGCAGCGCTGTGATCGCGCTCGGCTACGACCGCACTTTCGCCTCCCTCTCGCCCGAAGACGCCCGCCCCGTGCCCGTGGCCCGACCAGCGCCCGGCTGGCGGCGGATCGCTTTCGACCCCCGTACCCGTCGGCTGTGCCTGCCCCCGGGCACCCGCCTCGACCTGGGCGCCACCGCCAAAGCCCTGGCCTCCGACCGCGCCACCCGGCAGGCCGCCGCGGTGACCGGCCGCGGGGTCCTGGTCAGTCTCGGCGGCGACCTGGCGACAGCCGGACCGGCACCCGAGGGCGGCTGGCGGATCGCCCTCGCCGATGACCACGCCCGGCCTGCCCCGGAAGGCGGTGCCGCTGTGGCGGTGACCGGCGGGGCGCTGGCGACCTCGGGCATCCGGGTGCGCACCTGGCGGCGCGGCGGACGGGTCCTGCACCACATCGTCGACCCGGTCACCGGCGAACCCGCCGCCCCCGTGTGGCGCACGGTCACCGTCGCGGCCGCCACCTGCGTGGACGCCAATGCCGTCAGCACGGCGGCGATCGTGCTCGGCGACCGGGCCGCGGACTGGCTGCGAGCCACCGCCCTGCCTGCCCGGCTGACCGGCCTCGACGGCTCCGTCGTACGCCTCGGCGGCTGGCCGCCCGACTCCCACGCTCCCGCCCCAGCCGATTCCCGGAGTTCGCCCCCCGGAGGCCCGCGATGACGATGCTGGCCCTGACCGGCAGCCCCCTGTGGTACGCCAGCCGGGCGGGCGGCACCCTCGCCCAGATCCTGCTCACCGCCACCGTGGTGCTCGGCATCGCCTCCGGCGGACGGTCTGCGCCCCGCCGGCTCGGCCGCTTCGAGGTCGGGCTGCTGCACCGCAACCTGTCCCTGCTCACCCTGGTGTTCCTCGCCGTGCACGTGTTGACAGCGGTGCTCGATCCGTTCGTGCACCTGAGCTGGGCGGTGTCCGTGGTGCCGTTCTCAGCGTCCTACAGGCCGCTCTGGCTCGGGCTGGGCACGGCCGCGCTCGACCTGCTGCTCGCGGTGCTGGTCACCAGCGCGCTACGGCGCCGGCTCGGGGTGCACCGCTGGAAGGCCGTGCACTGGCTGGCCTACTCCGCCTGGCCGCTCGCCCTCTTCCACGGCGCCGGAACCGGCACCGACACCCGGCTGCCCCTCCAGCTGTGGCTGTATGCCGCCTGCCTGGTGGCGGTGGTCGGTGCCCTGTCGTGGCGACTGGCGAAGGCCGGTCCCGGACGGGGCATCGGACGCCTGGTGGCCGCCGTGGCAGCGACCGCCGTGCCCGTGGTGCTGACCGTGTTCCTCGCTGCCGGGCCGCTCCAGCCGGGCTGGGCCCAGCGTGCCGCCGCAACAACGATTCTGCTCGGAGGCGGACGATGAACTCCTCGGCCGCGGCGCCCCTCACGTCCCAGCCGGACGCCCCCGCCGCAGCCCGGCTGCTCTCCGGCTGGTACGCCACCGGTGCTCCGGCCACCCTCTCCGATCACCTCCGACACCACGGACCGGCGCCCATCGCACCCGCTCCCGGCAGCCGCACCTCGATGCCCCTGCTGGAGGCCGTCGAGGCGGCCGGGCTCACCGGGCGCGGCGGCGCCGGGTTCCCCACCGCGCGCAAGATGCGCGCCGTGGCGGAACGGGGTGGCCGGACCGTGGTCGTCATCAATGCCATGGAGAGCGAACCCGCCAGCCGCAAGGACCAGTTCCTGCTGGCCGTCGCACCCCACCTCGTCCTCGACGGCGCCGTCCTGGCCGCGACTGCGGTCGGCGCCGACACCGTTCACATCTGCCTGCCGCACAGCCGTACCGCCCAGTACCGGCAGCTGCGCGCGGCCCTGGACGAACGACGGCGCGCCCGCCTCGACCCATTGCGGCTGCGCCTGCACGCCCTTCCGCACGCCTACGTCTCCAGCGAGTCGACCTCGCTGGTGCGCTGGCTCAACGGGGGACCGGCCCGCCCGCAGGGCAGCCCGCCACACGCCCACGAACGCGGCGTCGCGCGCCGCCCCACCCTCGTGAACAACGCCGAGACTCTCGCCCACCTCGCCCTCATCGCCCGCCACGGCCCCGACTGGTTCCGCCGCACGGGAACCCCGCACGAGCCCGGCACCCTGCTGGTCACCGTCTCCGGCGCCGTCGCCACCCCGGGCGTCCGGGAGGTCCCGCTCGGTACACCCCTCGCCACGATCCTCGACCGCGCCGACGGTCCCACGCAGCCCCTGCGGGCGGTCCTGCTCGGTGGTTTCGCCGGCACCTGGCTCCCGGCGGAACACGTGTACACCCCCCTCAGCCGGCGCGACCTGGCCCCGCTGGGCGCCGCACCCGGTGCGGGCGTGCTCGTCGCACTCCCCTGCTCGGCCTGCGGGCTCAGCGAGACGGCCCGGATCCTTGCCTACCTGGCCGCCCACAGCGCCCACCAGTGCGGTCCCTGCCGCTTCGGGCTGCCCGCCGTCGCCGAGGACTTCGCCGCGCTGGCCGCCGGACGCGCCGACGTGGACCTGTTGGCCCGGCTGCGCCGCCGTACCGCCCTGCTGCCGGGCCGTGGCGCCTGCCGCCAACCCGACGGCGCCGCCCGCCTCGCCGCCTCCGCCCTGTGCGCCTTCACCGACGACGTCGATCAGCACGTCACCCACGGTGCCTGCGCCGCCGCCCACCGACCAGCCCGGATCCCCGTACCGCCCGCCGTACCCCCGGAGACCTGGCGATGACCCCCTCAAAGACCCTGCGCGTCGACCGCATCGCCTGCACCGGGCGGGGCTTGTGCGGCGAACTGCTCCCCGAACTGATCGACCTCGACGAATGGGGCTACCCCATCATCAAGGACCGAGCCGTCCCCGACCACCTGCGCACCCACGCCCGTCGGGCCGCCGCAGCCTGCCCCGTCCTGGCCCTCCACCTCGAGGCCGAGCGGCCATGACGGGCACGCGCCACCACCAGCCGTCCAGACCCGGTGCAGAGCCGGACGGCCCCTGCCTCCAAGGCCTGATGCCACGATGGGATGGAGAGGAACAGCCCCAACGGTCGCCGCGCCACACAGACCGAGGTGCGCCATGAACCACACCACAGCACGACTACGCCACCTGACCACTGCAGTCATCTCCCCACGGCTCGAACCCGTCCTCCTGACCGTCACCGCGGCAGCCCTGACGGGTGGCGGCATCGCCTGGATCGCCGATGCCCGCGGTCTCGCCGACCTGCTCTGGGCTCTGGGCACCATTGCTGCCGTCGTCCCCGCGATCGGGTGGGTGCTGGCCGCGCTACGGCGTGGACAAGCCGGTGTCGACCTGATCGCGGTACTCGCACTGGGCGGCACCCTGGCTGTGGGCGAATACCTGGCCGGCGCCCTGATCGCGCTCATGCTCGCCACCGGCCGCACTCTGGAAGCCGCCGCCCAACGGCGTGCTTCCCACGACCTACGCGCCCTGCTCGAACACGCGCCGCGCTCGGCACACCGCCGCACCGACACCGGAGTGGCCACGGTGCCCCTGGGAGAAGTCACCGTCAGCGACCTGCTTGTCGTCCGTCCCGGGGAGGTCGTGCCCGTCGACGGCCGTGTGGAAAGCGCCGCCGCCGTCCTCGACGAGTCAGTGCTCACCGGTGAACCCCTCCAGGTCGAGCGGGTCCAGGGCGAAGGAGTACGCAGCGGCGTGGTCAACGCGGGCGGCGCCTTCGAACTGCGCGCCACCACCACCGAACAGGACAGCACCTACGCCGGAATCGTCCGCCTGGCCCAGCAGGCCGGGGCGGAGTCCGCACCGGTCGTACGGCTGGCCGACCGCTACGCGGCCTGGTTCCTCCCCGTGTCCCTCATCGTGGCGGGACTGGCCTGGCTGATCAGCGGCTCCGCGGTACGCGCGGTCGCCGTCCTGGTCGTCGCCACCCCCTGCCCCCTGCTGCTGGCCGCCCCGGTCGCCATCGTCTCCGGCCTCTCCCGCGCCTCCCGCCTCGGGGTCGTCATCCGCGACGGCGGCGCACTGGAGAACCTCGGCCACGCCCGCACCCTCCTGCTCGACAAGACCGGCACGCTCACCCGCGGCCGCCCCCGCGTCCTTGACGTCACCGCCGCCCCCGGCCTCAAACCTGCCGAGATACTGCGTCTGGCGGCCTCGGTGGACCAGTACTCGCCCCACGTCCTGGCCCAGGCCATCGTCGACACCGCCCGGGAACGCAAGCTGAAGCTGTCGGCCCCGACGGACGTCACCGAAGAACCCGGTCGGGGCGCCACCGGCACCGTGGACGGCCACCAGGTCTCCATCGGCCGCCTCGGCCCTGCAGCCACACGCCCCACCTGGGCCAGGGCGGTCGACAACCGCGCCCTCCTCGACGGCGCGGCCGTCGCCTGGCTGACCTTGGACGGACAGCCGGCCGGTGCCGTCCTGCTGCGCGACCCCCTGCGCCACGACGCCCCACGCACCCTGCGCCACCTGCGCACGGCAGGCATCGAACGGCTGCTGATGCTCACCGGCGACCGCGCCGCACCCGCCCGTGAAGTAGCCGCCGTCCTCGGCCTCGACGACGTACGCGCCGAACTCAGCCCGGCCGAGAAGGTCGCCGCCGTGCGCGAGGAGCGCGAGCGCGCGGTCACCGTCATGGTCGGCGACGGCGTCAACGATGCCCCCGCCCTCGCCGCGGCCGACGTCGGCGTGGCCATGGGCGCCCGCGGCTCCACCGCCTCCTCCGAAGCCGCCGACATCGTCCTGACCACCGACCGCGTCGACCGTCTCGCCGACGCCGTCACCATCGCCCAGCGTGCCCGCCGTATCGCCGTCCAGAGCGCCCTGGGCGGCATGCTGATGTCCCTGGTCGCGATGGCCGCGGCTGCCGTCGGCCTGCTCCCGCCCGCCGCCGGCGCGCTGCTGCAGGAGGGCATCGACGTCGCCGTCATCCTCAACGCCCTGCGCGCCCTGCGCGTCGACCAGGCCGCACGCCCGGCCCTCACCCCCGCCGCCGAAGCCCTCATCCACCGTTTCGCCGCCGAACATGACGACCTGCAGGACGTCCTCGACGCTGTACGCGATGCCGCCGACCGCCTCTCCGACGCCCCCGGCCCCAAGGCCCTCTCGGCCGTGGAGGAGACCCACCGGTTGCTCACCGAACGACTCCTGCCCCACGAATACGCCGAAGAACACCAGCTCTACCCCGCCCTCGCTCCCAGCCTCGGCGGCCCCGAGGCCACCGCCACCATGAGCCGCGCCCACACCGAGATCGAACGCCTCTCCCGCCGCATCGCCACCCACCTGCAACTGGCCAGGTCCGACGGCAGCCTGGCCCCCGAACAACTCGACGATCTGCGCTCCTGCCTCTACGGCCTCAACACCGTCCTGCGCCTGCACTTCACGCAGGAGGAAGAGAACTACTTCTCCCTCGCGCCCTAGGTGTACTCGGTGACACGTCCCACCGCGCTCGGCGGCCAGTCACCCATCACCCGACTGACACCAACCTGACCGCCGTCGACCAATACCTTGACCGGCTGTTCATCGGGGACCGCCGCTAGGCTCGCCCGTACGAGTGAGAGGACGGGAGCCGGACCATGCCAGACGAGATCACGCTTCGCCCCGTGACCGCCGACGACCTCGACCTGTTCGAGCGCGAGTTCAGCGGGCAGCACGGGGCCGGGCCGTACCAGTGGTTCGGCTTCCGCTCGCAGGCGGACCTGCGTCACCGCTTCGCTGAGACCGGTCTGCTCGGCCCCGATGGCGGCGTGCTCTCCGTCGCGGAGGCGAACCGGACGGTAGGCCGGGTCGAGTGGTTCGCCGCCAGCTGGGGACGGCCCGATACCTCCTCCTGCTGGAGCCTGGCGATCGGCATCGTGCCCGCCGCACGCGGCCGGGGCATCGGCACGCATGCCCAACGGCTGCTGGCCGGCTACCTCTTCGATCACACCAGGGCCGAACGACTCCAGGCGTGGACCGACCACGGCAACCAGGCCGAGCAGCGCGCGTTGGAAAAGGCGGGCTTCACACAAGAGGGGGTGCTGCGCTCCGCGCAGTGGCGCGGCGGCTGCTGGCACGACCAGGTCCTCTACTCGATGCTCCGCGCCGACCGGCCGGGGGGCGATCCACGCCGAGAGCTCCCCGACGGGTGACGGCTCGTCCGGACGACCCCTGACAGTCCTGGTTCAGCCGTCGCCCGGCTGCCAGGTCGTCGCCGGCTGCCTCAGCGACGGGACAGGGGTTATGCAACGAAGCGGCCCCCGGTTGTCTTCTTCGCGGTCCTGCAATGGGGCCGCCGGCCTCCGGGCCCGGCATGGTCGTCGGGACGCTCTGGCCACCGCCGAACGCACCCGCGGCAGCCTCGCCGGAGCGGTCATGCACACCGACCACGGTGCCCGGTACACCAGCCGCATGACCCGTGTCCAGGATTCGGGGTCAAGGCCCCGCGGAGCGTCGTCTCGCGTGCCCTGATGCAGGTCGTCGCCGGGAATGACTTTTGGCGTACTCGGTCTCAGGTCGGGAACGGCGCAGGCCTTCGGTCAGGCGAGAGCGAGGAACAGCTTCTCCAGTTCCTGTTCACTCATGGGAGGCGTCTGGTCGTCTGCGGATGCGAGGCACTGGCGCATGCCGCTGGCCACGATCTTGAACCCCGCCCGGTCCAGGGCGCGGGACACCGCTGCGAGCTGGGTGACGACGTCCTTGCAGTCGCGCCCGGCCTCGATCATTGCGATCACTCCGGCCAGTTGCCCCTGGGCCCGCCGCAGACGGTTGAGCACCGCACTTGTCGCTTCTTCGTCCACCTGCACCCGGATTCCTCCTTCACGACCAACGGCACATGATACCCGGTGGGGTATGCCACCCTTGGCACACATACCCCGCCCGGTATGAACGACGGGGCACTCGAGCCCATTCCGCGCCGACGCGACGGAGCGACCTTCCCGCGGACACGCATGGCGGTCACCGCAGGCCCGGATGGATTCCGAAGGCCGTCCGTGTGCTGCCGTCCGGCGGGAAACCGCCTGGCCAGCATACCCCATGGGGTATTTTCCCCTCTCTCCGCCCGCCCGAGCCAGGGCCGACCGGCGGCGGACCGCAAGCGGCCCGGGAGCGGTCAGAGAAATACGGGTGGGGGTATATGGTGTTCCTTGGATATACCCCCCCAGGTATCTCGGAGAGGAGACGGACATGTACTTCGTGGAGACACTCGCCGTCGAAGGGCTCGGCAACCGCAGCTATCTCGCGGGAGGAACGACACGCGCCGTGGCGGTCGATCCTCCGCGTGACATCGAGCGGGTCATCGCAGCCGCGGCGCGAAGGGGCGTGCGGATCACGCACGTCGTGGAGAGCCACATCCACAACGACTACGTCACCGGCGGCCTGGAGCTGGCCCGGATCACCGGAGCGGCCTACCTGGTGCCCGCCGGGGCGCACGTCTCCTTCGACCGGGTGCCGGTGACCGACGGCGACACTTCCGTCATCGACGAGGACCTGGTGCTGCGCGCGGTCGCCACCCCCGGTCACACCCCGCACCACACCTCCTACGTCCTGGAGGACGCCGGCACCCCGGTGGCCGCGTTCACCGGCGGGTCGCTGCTGATCGGCACGGTGGGGCGGCCGGACCTGGTCGAGCCCCGGCTCACCGAGCAGCTCGCCCGCGCCCAGCACGCCTCGGCGCATCGGCTGGCGGAGCTGCCCGACGAGGTGAGGGTGCTGCCCACCCACGGGTTCGGTTCCTTCTGTTCGTCCTCACAGGCCGAGGGCGAGGCCACCACCATCGGCGCAGAGAGGGTCCGTAACGACGCCCTGGTCAAGGATGTGGACTCCTTCGTCGCCGATCTGCTGGCCGGGCTGGATGCGATCCCGGCCTACTACACCCACATGGGTCCGGCCAATGCCGCCGGTCCCGCCCCGGTCGACCTGACCGCGCCGAAGCGCGCGGACGCGTCGGAGATCGCCGCGCGGCTGGCCGCCGGCGAGTGGGTGGTGGACCTGCGCAACCGTGTCGCCTTCGCCGAAGGGCATGTCGCCGGTTCCCTCAACTTCGAGTTGGAGGGGCAGCTGGCCACCTACCTGGCCTGGCTGATCCCCTGGGGCAAGCCCGTCACCCTGCTCGCCGAGAGCCCCGAGCACATCGCCGCGGCCCAGCGCGAGCTGGTCCAGGTCGGCATCGACCGCCCCGCCGCGGCCGCCACCGGGGGCCCCGACCAGTGGGTGAAGGACCCCACCGACCTGCGCTCCTTCCGCCGCGCCGACTTCCCCACCCTGGCCAAGGCACGCGAGGAGGCCGAGACCGGGGACGAGGCCGAGCGGGTCGTGGTCCTGGATGTCCGCCGCGACACCGAGCGGGCCGACGCCCGCATCGACGGCTCGGTGCACATCCCCCTCCACCAACTGCGCCAGCGCCTGGACGACGTCCCGGCCGGCACGGTGTGGGTGCACTGCGCGGGCGGCATGCGCGCCGCGATCGCCGCCTCCCTGCTGGATGCGCTCGGTCGCGACGTCGTGGCCGTCGACGACTCCTTCGACACCGCCCGCGAGATCGGCCTGGCCACCGGCTGACCGCCGGGACCGGGCCGCCCCATCGACACCGAACGCAGGACGACCATGCCGCTCTTCTCCCGCAACCCCGCTCCCGAGGAGCTCACCGTCACCGAAGCGCACGAGCGCGTGCGCACCGGACGGGCGGTGCTGCTCGACGTCCGCGAGGCCGACGAATACGGCGCCGGACACGCTCCCGGCGCCGTGTGGCAGACCCTGGCCGCCGTCGCCGCCGGAGCCCCCCTCCCCGACAGTGTCGGGAACCTTCCCGTGCTGGCGGTGTGCCGCTCCGGGAACCGGTCCCGAAAGGCCGCCGAGCTTCTGTCGCAACGAGGCGTCCACGCCCTCAACGTCACCGGCGGCATGCGGGCCTGGGCCGCAGCCGGCCTGCCGGTCCGCACCGGCACCGGTCACGACGGGCAGGTCATATGACCATGCTCGTCCTCGCCCTCATCGCCGGAGCCGTGGTCGGCTTGGCGCTGGGCGGACTCGGCGGCGGCGGCAGCATGCTCGCCGTGCCGGCCCTGATCTACCTGCTCGGCTTCACCGCCGCGCAGGCCACCACCGCAAGCCTGCTCATCGTCGCGGTCACCTCGCTCACCGCGCTGATCGCCCACGCCCGGGCCGGACGGGTCCGCTGGCGCACCGGAGCCCTGTTCGCGACGGCCGGACTGCCCGCTGCCGCAGCCACCGGCGCCCTGTCCTCGGCCATTCCCGGCGCCGTGCTCACCGCCGCGTTCGCACTTCTCGCCGCCATCGCCGCCTGGCGCATGCTCACCCCACGGCGCAGCACAGGCCCCGTGCGGCGAGCGGGTCCCGGCCGGTCGGCGGCCACCGGTGCCGGACTCGGCGCCGTGACCGGGCTGCTGGGCGTCGGCGGCGGATTCCTCGCCGTCCCCGCGCTGGTGTCCGTGCTCGCGCTACCGATGGCCGAGGCCGTCGGCACCAGCCTGCTGGTCATCACCGCCAACGCCGCCGCCGCCCTCGCCCCCCGCCTGGGCACCGCCGGAAGCGTGGACTGGGCCGTTGTCGGCCCGTTCACGGCCGCCGCGATCCTCGGCGCATGGGACGGCAAACGCCCCGCCGACAAACTCTCCGGCGCCGCCCTCCAGAAGATCTTCGCCATCGCCCTGCTCGCAGTGGCCGCCCTGATGCTCCTCGACGCCCTCACCTGAACCCCCGCAACGAACAGCAGCACGCGAAAGGAACCCCTCCCATGACCCCCACCCCCCTGACCGCCGCACAGCTCCAACCCCGCCTGGAACAGCTCACCGTCATCGACGTCCGCTCCCCCGGCGAGTACGCCTCCGGTCACATCCCCGGTGCCCACAACATCCCCCTCGACCAACTCCAGCGCGCCCTGCCCGCACTGCGCGCCGCCGCCGACCGCAGCGAACTCGCCCTTGTGTGCGCCTCCGGCGCCCGCTCGGCCACCGCCTGCGACCAACTCGCCGCCGCCGGCATCCCCGCCGCCACCCTCCTCGGCGGCACCACCGCCTGGACCCAGGACGGCAATCCCCTCGAACGACCCGCCACAGGCCGCGCCACCTGGGCCATGGACCGCCAGGTCCGCATGGCCGCCGGCTCCCTCGTCCTCATCGGCATGCTCGCCGACCCCGTCCTCCCCGGCGCCCGCTGGCTCTCCGCCGCCGTCGGCGCCGGCCTCGTCTTCTCCGCCCTCACCAACACCTGCGCCATGGGCAACCTCCTCGGCAAACTCCCCTACAACCGCCCCCGCACCGCAACCGCCGACCTCGACAACACCCTCGCGGCCCTGCACCACTAACCGGACCGCCCCAATCGGCCCCCTCGTCTGAGTCGGCGGGACCACATCGCACAAGTCAACTGTGCGGTCGTCATCGATCGGCCGCTGCCGCAGCGGCCGATCGCCTGGGCCGACAGATCGGCGCTGTGCGGGTCGCGGACCTGCGACGTCCCAACCCGGGCCGTCTGGCGCCGCGTGATCCCGACCGGCTCCGCGCGCGGCTGGATTCGGCGCGGACCGAACCCGTCGTGCGGCCGCTGAACAACTGGGTGGCGGGGAAACTGTGCCTGGTCCACGACGCCGCCCGCCTGCTCAGTGCACAAGGCCGACGCACCGCCCGCCTGGCCGGCGGCGCGACGAGCCTGGATGACATCGCGGGACAGGCGGGCGTCACCAGGGCGATCCTCTACCAGCATTTCGGCCGCAAGACCGACCTCGCCCGATGGCGGACTCCTGCGGCCCGCGCTGGACTCCTCGTACCCCTAGCCCGCTGCGTGGGTGGGCGGGCCCGGGCTTCGGGACGATCAGTGGGCGGTGTGGTGCTCGGTGATCCAGTGGGCGGCGAGCAGGCCGGAACCTGCGGTGAGGACGGCGGCTGCGATGACGGTGGCGTTCAGTCCGAAGGCGTCGGCGAGGACGCCGGCGACCAGGGCGCCGGCGGCGTAGCCGATGTCCCGCCAGAAGCGGTAGGTGCCCAGTGCGTTGGCCCGCCAGCTGGGGTGGGCGTGGTCGGAAACCGCTGCGATGAGGGCCGGGTAGACCATGGCGGTGCCCAGGCCGAGGGCGACAGCGGACAGGACGCCGGCCAGCAGGGGGCGCTGCAGCAGGACGAGGGCCAGGACGAAGCCACCGGACTGGACGAGCATGCCGGTGACGATGAGGGGTTTGCGGCCGATGCGGTCGGCGAGGTGGCCGGTGGGGATCTGCCCGATGCCCCACAGGATGGGGTAGAGGCCCTTGATCAGGCCGACGGCTGCGAGTCCCAAGCCGTGGTCGGTGAACAGCAAGGGGAAGACGCCCCAGGTGAGTCCGTCATTGAGATTGTTGACCAGCCCGGCCTGGCTCGCGCCGCGCAGGGACCGGTTGTGCCATGAAGTCCGGGCGAACGTGGCGGCCAGCCCGGTGCTCTCGCCCCTGGGCAGCGGCTTGGGGTGCTGGGCGAGTTCGAGGGCGACGTGGGCGGCGGTGTCCCGCACGACCAGGGACAGGGCGAGTCCGGCGACGACGAAGACGACACCGATGAGCTCGGGAGCGGGACGCAGGCCGTAGGCGGTGGCCAGATAGCCGGTGATCAGGGCGGTGGCACCGACGGCGGTGTATCCGGCGGCCTCGTTCAGGCCGGTGGCCAGTCCCCGGCGGGCGGGGCCGACGAGGTCGATCTTCATGTTGACGGTCATCGACCAGGCCAGACCCTGGTTGATGCCCAGCAGCACATTGGCGGCGACGATCCAGCCCCACGACGGCGCCCAGGCGAGCGCGAAGGGGACGGGGATACCGACGAGCCAGCCGGCGACGAGCAGTTGCTTGCGGCGGAAGCGCGCTGTCAGTGCCCCGGCGGCCAGGTTGGTCAGCGCCTTGGTGAGGCCGAAGGCGATGATGAAGGAGAAGACGGCCAGATCGCTGGTGAGGCCGAAGACTTCCGTGCCGATCAGCGGGACAGTGGTGCGTTCCAGTCCGACCAGGCCGCCGACGCAGACGTTGACGATGACGAGCAGGGTGAACTGCAGCCAGTTCTCCCGCAGCCCGAGTCGCACCGGACTGGCGGCGGCGGTGGTCGGGCTCACCGGGCGCCGCCTTCGACCAGTTGCTGGGCGTGGGCGGCGGCATAGTCGGCGGGGCCGCCGTTGAGAACGGTCAGACCGGTGCGGCCGGCGCGTTCCAGGACGCTGGCGGCGGTCATCGCGCGCTCGCCGTGCCCGCACGCGATGACGGCCCCGTCGGGCGCTTCCGCGGCACGTGCGGCCAGGCTGCCGAGTTCGAGGTGCAGGGCGTCGGGGACGTGCCCGGCCGTGTACTCGGCTTCCTGCCGGACGTCCAGGTACGGGCCGGTCGGGGCCTGGTCGGCGGTGACGAACGCGGTGGCCGCCGTGGGATGACCGGCTTCCTGCCAGGCGGTGATGCCGCCGGTGAGGCGTCCGGCGAGCCGCTCGTACCCGATCTTGTATGCCTGCCAGACGATCTCGCTCAGGTCCTGGTCTTCGCGGGTCACGAAAGCGATGGGCGCCGTGTCGGGCAGGAGCCAGCCCAGCCAGGTGGCGAACTGGTCACGCAGCGGGATGGACAGGGATCCGGGGACGTGGCCGGCGGCGTAAGCAGCTGCGGGGCGGACGTCGACGACGGAGCCGCCCTCGGCGAGCAGCGCACTGACCTGTCCGGCCTCGAGCTCGGCAAGCTGCGGAGTGCCGGTCAGGACGGCTGGGCCGTGCCGGTTGATCTCGGCGAGCCGGTCGAAGTAGGCGGGGTGGCTCCCCAGGCTCCCGATCAGTTGGCGCACGAAGGAGTCCTCGTTCGGTACGGAGAGCAGCGGGTTGGTCTGTTTCTGGGCGCCGATGGTGGTGGTGCGTTCGGTGCCCGGCGGGGCCGAGCAGAACGAACCGGCCCCGTGGGTGGGCCACACAGCCGTCTCGTCCGGCAGTGCGGCCAGCCGCTGCAGCGAGCGGTACTGGGCGCGGGCCAGTTCGTCGGTGCGGTCCGCGCCGAGCAGGTCGGTGCGGGCCGCGGAGTTCACGATCAGCGAGCCGCCAGTGAACACGCCAAGCCGACGGTTCCCGTCCAGGAGCAGGAAAGACAGGTGCTCGTCGGTGTGCCCGGGGGTGGTCAGGGCCCGCAGCGTCAGACCGCCCAAGTCCACCTCGTCGCCGTCGGCCAGGCCGCGGTGCTCGAACGTACGGTGGCCGGCAGCCGAAGCCAGAACGATGGCGCCGTCGTCGTGGCCGAGCTGGACGGCGCCGGAGAGGAAGTCGGCGTGCAGGTGGGTGTCGGCCGCGAACCCGACGCGCAAACCGCGCCGCTTCGCAGCGGCCCTCACGGTGCGCAGGTCGCGGCCGGCGTCGACAGCCAGGGCACGACCGTCGCCCAGGTCGACGAGGTAGGCGCTGTTGCCCAGCCCTTCGTCGACCAGTGGAATCAGATGGTCGTCGGCGAAGCCCACGGCAGTCCTCCGAAGATCCAAAGGGGTGTGGTGACGGAAGAAGTGGTCACAGCACCTCCCCCCATCTACAATATTCCATGGATTTATGGAGGATGTCATGACGGAGACCACGGCCGGCTCGAAGGCACAGCTCTACGACGCCTTCGCGGCCAGCGGAAAGGCGCTGGCCAGCGGAAAGCGCCTGGAGCTGATCGACCTGCTCGCCCAGGGCGAGCGAACCGTCGACGCTCTGGCGAAGGCGGCCGGGCTGAATCTGACGACCGCCTCGGCGCACCTGCAGGCCCTCAAGCAGGCCGGGTTCGTCAAGATCCGCCGGGAGGGGGTCCGCATCCACTACCGGCTGGCCGGCGACGACGTCGCCCAGCTCTTCGCACTGCTGCGGAAGGTCGCCGAGAACCACCAGGCCGCCGTGCCCGCCGCCCGCGACGCCTACCTCGGCGACGACGGCGGGACGGAAGTCACCCGCGAGGAGTTGCGGGCCCGCGCCGAAGCCGGGGACGTGGTGGTGCTGGATGTCCGGCCGGTGGAGGAGTACCTGGCCGGACACATCCCCGGCGCCGTCTCCATTCCGGTCGGCGAACTTGCCGATCGCGTCAGCGAACTGCCCGAGGACACCGAGATCGTCGTGTACTGCCGCGGCGAATACTGCGTGCTGTCCTACGACGCGGTGCGCCTGCTGACCGACCGCGGCAGGCGGGCGATCCGGCTGAACGACGGCATGCTCGAGTGGCGGCTGGCCGCCCTGCCGGTCGACGCCGGACAGCCGGGCTGACCGGCAGCCCTCCCCCCGCGCATCCCGGACCGGCCGGCAGGGCGGTCCAGGCATCGAGGCGGCGGCAGCCACGCTGATCGGGGCGGCTTCCGCGCACGAGCGGACCTGCCGGTCCGCTCCCGCAAGCAGCGACGAAGAGCAGGAGAGGCATGACCGACACTCACGAGCAGGGCCTGTCCACTCGCAGCGTGCACGCCGGCGAGCGCCGCGATCCCGAAGGGGCGATCCACACCCCGCTGTACACGCACTCCACGCCTCGACGCCTCCTGACCCTCACCCGCCCGGGCCTGGCCATCGCCCGCCCCACGGCGATGGCCAGGTCCACCAGTCAGCCGCCCGGACGGAAGAACCCCCTGTGACGAGCACCGCCCCCGCCACAACCGGCATATCCCCAGACCCCCAGGCACAGCGCCGCATCCTGACCGTCCTGGTCACCTCTCAGGTCCTCAGCGGCGCAGGCCTGGCCGCCGGCATCACCGTCGGCGCACTGCTCGCCCAGGACATGCTGCACTCCACCGGCCTCGCCGGCCTGCCCAGCGCCCTGTTCACCGCCGGATCCGCCCTCGCCGCCATCGTCGTCGGCCGCATCTCCCAAGCCCGCGGCCGCCGCCCCGGCCTCGCCACTGGCTACCTCACCGGCGCCCTCGGCGCCGCCGGTGTCATCGCCGCCGCCATCGCCGACAGCCCGGCCCTGCTGTTCCTCGCCCTGTTCGTCTACGGCGCGGGCACCGCCACCAACCTTCAGGCCCGCTACGCCGGCGCCGACCTCGCAGCCCCCGCCCACCGGGCACGTGCCGTCTCCACCGTCCTGGTCGCCACCACCCTCGGCGGTGTCGTGGGCCCCAACCTCGCAGCCCCCACTGGCGACCTCGCCGAAACGCTCGGGATCCCCAACCTGGCGGGGCCGTTCCTTCTCGCTGGCGTCGCCTACGCGCTCGCCGCCCTCGTCCTGGCCATCTGGCTGCGCCCCGACCCGCTCCTGCTCGCCCGCAGCCTCGACCTCCAACAGCAGGCGGCAGCCGCAGCAGGCTCCATCACAGGCGATGCCGCCCCGGCCCCAGCACGTGGCTCCGGGCTGATGCTGGGCGCCCTGACCATGATCCTTACCCAGCTCGTCATGGTCGCCATCATGACGATGACCCCGATCCACATGCACGACCACGGCCACGGCACCGCCGCCTCCGGCCTCGTCATCGCCATCCACGTCGGCGCCATGTACCTGCCCTCCCCCCTGACCGGATGGCTCGTCGACCGCTACGGCCGCACCGCCATAGCCGCAGCCTCAGGACTCACCCTCCTGATGGCCGGGATCACCGCCGCCACCGCGCCCGGCGACTCGATCGCCCTGCTGGCCCTCGCGCTCGCCCTGCTGGGACTGGGATGGAACTTCGGCCTCGTCTCCGGCACCGCCATGATCACCGACGCCGTGCCCCTGGCCACACGAGCCAAGACCCAGGGCATGGTCGACGTCTCCATCGCCATAGCCGGCGCCACCGGCGGTCTGGCCTCCGGCATCGTCGTCGCAGCAGCCAGCTACCCCGCCCTCGCCCTGACCGGCGGGATCATCGCCCTCGCCATCCTCCCCGCCGTCGCCGCCAGCGCGAACAGCCGATGAACCAGCCCGCCTCACCCCCCGAAGCCGACCTCACCGTCGACGGCACCGGCCTGCTCTGCGTCACCCTCCTACTGCGCCTGCGCACAGACGTCGACGGCCTGGAGCCTGGCACCGTCGTTCATGTCATCGCAACCGACCCCGCCGCCCCGCTCGACCTGCCCGCCTGGTGCCACATGACCGGCCACGACTACCTCGGCCCCGTCCGCGGTGACCCGCCCGTATACGCCCTACGCCTCACCGCCGACGCCCGCCGTACCCGGCCTGACGCGCCGTGGCATAGAGATGATCACTGAAGGCCGCTGGCGGGCAGCGGTCAGGATGCTCGCGACTAACCCCCGGTGCAGTCCTCGCCGTACGCCGCCTTCCGCAACGCCCGCCCCAGCTCGTCAGCGCCGTGCTCAGCCTCGAGCCCGGACTCCTCGATCGCGGCCCAAACAGGCCGTCCGCGCCTTGCCGACGGATCTCTTTGCGCGCGCACCCGGACGCCGGCGGAGCCCGACGCCAGCGCCTTCAACGACAGTCCCGTTTGAAGGCCGGCTTGCGCAATCCGGGCCACGTCTACGGTGCTGATTGTCACGGTTCGGTCGTCCGGCGGCCTGAGCTGGGCGTGCGGTGGTCGGCGCGTGTCGCCGGCCTGAGAGGGAAGTCCGGATGGGCGAAGACGATGACGTTGCCGCGGTATCCGCCGGCCTTGGTGTACCGGCCTCCGCACGTGATCAGCCGCAGTGCCGGAGCTTGGGTGGGTCCGTAGACCGCGCGGGTGGGGAAGTGGGTCTTTGCCACGAGGACGGCGGCGTCGACGGTGAACCGGACGACGACGCCGTCCTCGCGGGTCACCGTGACGCGGTCTCCCCGCCGGGCGCCGCCGAGGGAGTAGAACGCGGCTTTGCCGCCGGGCAACCGGGCGGAGTCGACGTGGCCGAGAATGACGGTGGGTCCGGCCTGGCCCGGTGCGGCACTGCCGGCATACCATCCGGCCTCTGCCGCACGGCTCGGGCTGGGGACTTGTACCGTACCGTCACGGTGGACGCCCACCGGCCGGACGGCCGCGCGGATACCCAGGCGCGGCAGCTCGATCCTCACCGGACGGGAGAACCCCAGAAGCCGCCGCTGCTGAGGCGAGGACGCCTGTGGAACGGCGGTGACGGCGGACAGCGCGGTGGCGCGGGGCTGGGGTGGCGGATGCGGACCGCCGACCAGCGCATGCACCACCATGGTCAGCCCTGCGGCCAGGCCGGTGGCCGCCGGCACGAGCGGTCGGTTGCCGCTCATCGTGCGGCCCCGGTCGGCCTCAGGTGCGGCGGTCACCGAACCGGCGGCGCAGCGAGACCAAGCCCACACACGCGCTCGCGGCTGCCAGTAGGGCTCCACCCGCCGCCAGTGGAACGGTGGTGGCGTGGCTTGCGCCGTCACCGGTGGCGGCCGCGCCCTTGGGCGCGGTCATCATGGACTCCCGCTTCCCCTCCTGGTCCGACAGCCACCGGCGGAGTTCGGCGATCTGCTTCATCTGGCCGGCAGTCCCTGCTGCCGCCGCCTCCCGGAGCGGGGCGTGGGCGGCGTGACTCTGCGGTTCCAGGGACTCGATGATGGAGCAGGCGTGGTAGGCGATCATCCGCTGGACGAAGGCGATGTCGAACGCCTTGCCCTTGGACATCGTGCCGAGCTGCTCCATCCTGTGCCGCATCTCGCTGTCCATGGGGGCCATGTACCCGTGAGCCATCGCCGGGGCCTGTTGCATGGCCTGCTCGGGAGTGAGCCCGTACCACTGCCGCAGCCAGCGGGTGAATTGCTCGATGTGGTGCTCGTGCTCGGCAATGATGTCCCGTGCGTGGGACCGGATGGCCGGGCTGACACCGCGTTCGAGTTCCATGTGAGCCATTTCCATCGCCATCTTGTGGTGACGGATGATCTCCCCGAGGAAGGTCGTCTCCATGGCCCGGCCCTTCAGTTTCGCCAGTGCCGCCCCGAACTGGTACGCCATCGGTGGAGTGGCAAGCGGCTGAAGGTCGGTGGACATGGACTGGTCACCGCCGGAAGGCCCTCCGGCCGGCGCAGCCCATGCGGCGGTGGGCGGGCATACGAAAGCCGCGGCCGCGGCGACGGCAACCATGCTGCGGCGGACGACAGATGGCGACACGTGCGTTCCTCTCGACGCGCGGGCGCCACGAGGTCCTCGGCAGCCGGATGTAAACGGTCGCGGAGCCGGGACTGGTGGCGCCTGCTGTGACAAGCCGCCACTGGCGGCATCACCACGTGGCAGGTTTTCCGTCCTCACCGTAAGCAGAGAGCCGCGGATGACGGCTCGCTGAAGCAGTCCATCAGGGGGCACCGGCCATGCGCGTAAGGTCCTGGGGCGTTCATTTTCGCGAGCGCACCGAGGGCGTTGGTCGTCGAGAGCGAGGACACGGCCTTGGCTTCGCGCGGTCACGTGCCGGGCTGCGACCTCATGCCTGTTTCGTGGAGTGCGGGAAGACGCTCAGCGCCGCCAGGCGGCGCCGGTACTCCTCCTCGTCGATCTCGCCGCGGGCGAACCGGTCGGCCAGCACCTGCTCGGGCGAGGAAGCGGGGGGTGTGTGGGTGTGCTCGTGAGGGCGGGCGAGGGCGCGGTAGAGCAACACGCCGACACCGATGATCACCGCCCAGAACACGACCATGCCGACCGACATCGCGAACCAGCCCCAGCCGCCGACACCGTTGCCGTACCAGAACATCATCGCCCTCACCCCCGCGGTGGACGGGCAGGGTGCCCGGATGTGCCGGGCGACCTGTTGCCTCGCTTCCCACCCTCTCCCCGTGCCGCGCGGCGCGCTGGGGCCGGTTGGTCCCCGGTGGCCGGGCCGGGCAGCCCCTACCCGGTAGGGGTAGCCGGAGGCAGGCTGGAGGGGAGAGCTTGCAGGAGGGATGCGTGTCATGGGTGCCCTCGATATCGCCGTCGCGCTGTCTGCCGCCGTGCTCATCGCTGCCCTGGGCTGGTACTTCTTCGGGCCGCGCCGCGCGCACTCCGCGCGGATCGAGGGCGGGGTACAGCGGGTGGAGGTGACCGTGCGGGGCGGCTACCGTCCCGACGTCATCCGGGTCCGCCAGGGAACCCCCGTAGAGGTGGTCTTCGATCGCCAGGAGTCGGGCGAATGCACGTCCCGGGTGGTCTTTCCCGAGCTGAAGGTGGGCGCCGGGCTGCCCGCCCACACCCGCACCACCGTGCGGCTCACCCCCGAGCGAGCCGGTTCGTACGACTTCACCTGCGTAATGAACATGATCCACGGCACGCTCCTGGTCGAACCGGGCGACAGCGCCGCACCGGCGCAGACCGGCCCCGACGGCGGGCACGCTGCCGCGGGGCCGCCGGGCCCCGTCGAGCCGGGCAGGGCGGCCGAGGCGGAGGCCGCGGACGCCGCCGAGCGGCAGGCGGAGATCACGGACCTGACCCGCCGGGTCGCCGTCGGCGCGGTGCTCACCGTGCCGGTGCTGTTCGCCGTGATGGCGCACGAGTTGTTCGGCGCCGACTGGGTTCCCGGGTGGCTGCTGAACCACTGGCTGCAACTGGCGCTGATCACCCCGGTGATGTTCTACACCGGCCGGCCGATCCACGTGACCGGCTGGCTGACACTGCGTCACCGCAGCGCGGACATGAACAGCCTCATCACCCTGGGCACCACCGCCGCCTACGGCTACAGCCTCCTGGTCACCCTGGCTCCCGGCCTGCTGCCCAGCGAGCTGCGCGAGGTGTACTTCGAGGCGGTCGGCGTCATCCTCACCCTGATCCTGCTCGGCAGGCTCCTGGAGGCTCGCGCCAAGGCCGGCACCGGCGAGGCCATCCGCGCCCTGCTGGGCCTGCGGGCCCGCACCGCGCGGGTGATCCGCGACGGCACCGAGACCGAGATCCCGGTCGATGACGTGGCGGTCGGTGACGAGGTGGTCGTCCGGCCCGGGGAGAAGGTGCCGGTCGACTCCGTCGTGCTGTCCGGGTCCTCCCCCGTCGACGAGTCGATGGTCACCGGCGAGCCGATGCCCGTGACCAAGCGGGCCGGGGACACCGTGATCGGCGCGACCGTCAACGGCACCGGCTCCTTGCGCGTACGGGCGGAGAAGGTGGGGGCCGACACGATGCTCGCCCAGATCATCCGGCTCGTCCAGCAAGCGCAGGCGTCCAAGGCACCCATCCAGCGCCTCGCCGACGCCGTGTCCGCGTACTTCGTGCCCGTGGTCATCGCCATCGCCATCGCCACGTTCGCGGTGTGGTTCACTGTCGGGCCCGCACCGGCATTGACCCTCGCCCTCGTCTCGGCGGTGGCGGTGCTGATCATCGCCTGCCCCTGTGCCCTCGGCCTGGCCACCCCCCTGTCGGTCATGGTCGGCACCGGCAAGGGCGCCCAGGCAGGCATCCTCATCCGCTCCGCCGAAGCCCTGGAGACCGCCCACAAGCTGGACACCATCGTGCTGGACAAGACCGGCACCATCACTGCCGGCACTCCTGTACTGACCGACATCCGTCCGGTGGACGGCTTCGACGAGCATTCGCTGCTGGAGCTGGTGGGCGCCGCCGAGGCCGACAGCGAGCACCCGCTCGCAGGCGCGATCGTCACCGGGGCCCGCGACCGAGGCCTCACACCGCCGCCGGCAGCCGGGTTCGACTCGGTCACCGGCAAGGGCGTGCAGGCCACCGTGAACGGCCGCGCCGTCCTGGTCGGCACCGCCCGGCTGCTCGGCGACGTCGGTATCGACACCGGCGATCTGTCCCCTGTTGCGGCCGACCTCTCGGCAGAGGGCAAGACCCCGGTCCTCGCCGCCGTCGACGGCCGTCCCGCGGGCGTGCTGGCGGTCGCCGACACCGTCAGGGACGACTCCGCCGCCGCGATCGCCGCGTTCCGCCGCCTCGGCATCAAGGTGGTCATGATCACCGGCGACAACGCCCGCACCGCCGCCGCGATCGCCGCCCAGGTCGGCGTGGCCCGGGTGCTGGCCGAGGTCCTGCCCGAGCACAAGGCCGACGAGATCCGCCGTCTGCAAGGCGAGGGCCGCACCGTGGGCATGGTCGGCGACGGCATCAACGACGCCCCGGCACTGGCCGCCGCCGATGTCGGCCTGGCCATCGGCACCGGCACCGACGTCGCCATCGAGGCCGCCGACATCACCCTCGTCTCCGGCTCCCTGACCGGCGTCGTCACCGCGATCCGGCTCTCGCGCGCCACCATGCGCAACATCCGGCAGAACCTCTTCTTCGCGCTGGTCTACAACGCCGTCGGCATCCCCGTCGCCGCGGGCGCGCTCTACCCGCTCTGGGGTATCCGCCTCAGCCCGATCATCGCCGCCGCCGCCATGGCCCTCAGCTCGCTGTCGGTCGTCACCAACTCCTCGCGCCTGCGCCGCTGGCACCCCACCCCCCTGCCACCCGCGTCCACGGGGGCCGTGCAGCCCCGGATCGAAGCCGCAGCGGACCGAACCCCGTACCACCAGGCGCGGGCCACCGGGGAAAGCGATCAAGGGACAACCGTCGACCCGGTGTGCGGCATGCACCTCGACCCCGCGAGCGCCCCCGAGCACCGCGGCCACGGACCGGGCGCCTTCTCCTTCTGCTCGGGGCACTGCGCCGCTGCCTTCGACGCCGAACCGGACCGCTACCGCACGCCGAGCACCCATGGCACGCACGAAGAAGGCGAAACCCCATGACCATGGCCTCCGACCAGGACAACAGCGCCCCGCCGCCCGGATACACCGACCACAAGCCCAACCACCTGGCCCGGCTGCACAAGGTCGAAGGGCAAGTACGCGGCATCACCCGCATGGTCGGAGACGACCGCTACTGCATCGATGTCCTCACCCAGATCAGCGCCGCCACCCACGCCCTGCAAGAGGTCGCCCTCGCTCTCCTCGATGACCACATGAGGAACTGTGTCACCAACGCCGCCCGGTCCGACCCGCCCGCAGGCGAGGAGAAACTCGACGAACTCGCCGTGGCACTACGCCGAACGCTGCGGCTGTGACGCTGATTGCCACGCTTGCGACGTGCCTCCTGCCGGCGGCCTCCAATGGCGGTCTGTTGTCTCTGCCCCAGCAACGGCATCGCCGGCCACCACCCCGGTGGCGGGCGGTCAGGCGATCGGCTGGGTGTGGGTACGGTCCGCACTGGTCGTGGTCGGTTCGCCGATCAATGGGTACGCCACAGTGAACCTGGCGCGTCGTGGCCGGAAGTCTTCCCGGACGGGGGCCGGGTCGGCGGCCGGGCGGATCCTCGACGAGCGCTACGCACGCGGGGAGATCGACGAGCAGGATGACCGGCAGCGCAGGAGCATGTTGCCATGAGCGGAGAGCCGATCAGCCGCCGCCGGGCGCTGGGTCTGCTCGGATTGGGTGCGGCTGGCGCGGCGGTCTGGGCCACCGGCCTGGGCGCCCCGCCCAGCGGCCGGCTCAGGCGGGCCGCCCGGGACCAGGGGCTGGCCGAGCCGCAGGTGCTGGCCAGCCGCGACGGGCTGCTGGACGTGCGGCTTGTCGCCGCCCCAGGGGTGCGGCTGGCAGGGCGCGACACCACGGCGTGGGGGTTCAACGGCACCTCACCGGGTCCGACGTTGCGGGTGCGGCCCGGGGACCTGCTGCGCGTGCGGCTGGTCAACCACATCGACCAGCCCACCAACCTGCACACCCACGGCCTGCACGTATCCCCGTCGGGCAACAGCGACAACCCGTTCGTCACCATCGAGCCCGGTGGCAGCCACGACTACGCCATAAGGATTCCGGACGGGCATCCGCCGGGCACGTTCTGGTACCACCCGCACCACCACGGCACCGTCGCCGATCAGATCTTCGCCGGCCTGGTCGGGGCGCTGCTGGTCGAGGGTGCCGAGGGCGAGGCGGACCTGCCGGTCAACGGTGACCGGCTGCTCATGGTCACCGACACCACCTTGGACGGGGCCGGCCGGGTCGCCTCGCCGACCATGATGGCCAGGATGACGGGCCGCGAGGGCGAGCTGGTGCTGGTCAACGGCCGGCACCGGCCCGTCATCACCGCCGCACCCGGGTCGCTGCAGCGGTGGCGGGTCATCAACGGCTGCGTCTCCCGGGTCCTGGCGCTGCGACTGGACGGGCACCGGCTCACCCAGGTCGCCCTGGACGGCGTGTTCCTGCGCGCACCGGTCGATCGGGACCGGGTGGTTCTGGCCCCCGGCAACCGCACCGACCTGCTTGTGCGCCCTACCGGCAGCGGCCGGTACGCGTTGGTCAGCGACCCTTATGACCGCGGCGGTGTCGGCATGATGGACGGTCGCCCCTCCACCAGCGGTCCGGTCACCCTGGCCACCCTGACCACTGCCGGCCCGGCCACAACGACACCCACGGTGCCCGCGACCCTGCCGGCGCCGGCCGTCCCGCAAGGCCCGGTGACCGGGAAACGTCAGCTCACCTTCGCCATGGGCCCCATGGGTATGGGCGGAATGCGTTTCACCATCGACGGACGTACCTACGACCCGAACCGTGACGACCAGAGCGTCGCCCTCGGCGCCGTCGAGGAGTGGACCGTGGTCAACACCAGCCCCATGGATCACCCGTTCCACCTGCACGTTTGGCCCTTCCACGTGCTGGCGGGCAGCGCCGGGATGCCGCCGGCCGGCGTGCTCCAGGACGTCGTCCTCGTCCCCGCACGGGGATGGGTACGCCTGCGGATCCCGTTCAGCGACTTCGCCGGGCGCAGCGTATTTCACTGTCACATCCTCGACCATGAGGATCTGGGCATGATGGCCACCGTGAACGTGCGCGGCCGGTAGTACCCATGCGGCCCGCCGATGACATGGTGCGATGTGTTCTGATGCCGCTTGCTCCCGGATTGTGACGGCCGCCCACAGGAGGCAGGCTGGTCTCGGGAGAGGCGCACGGCGTGTCGCGGATGCGGCTGGGGTTTGTCAATCGTGGAGCAAGTTGTGTGAGCCCGGAACCGACGAAGTCGGTCGCCGCCGACCGAGTGGGTCAGTAAACCGGTCCGGAAAGCGATGACGGACGCGAGATCGCCCATTCCGGGCGGGCTTTCGGAGGTGTCGTACATGTCAGAGAAGAACCCAGTGCACGCGACCCCTGCAGAGGGGCAAGAGGTCTCGCTGCCGCCCGAAGTGAAGTTGCTGCAGGAAGTCACTCCGCCCTTCTTCCCCGAAGGTGGTTCGGAGATGACCATCCTCGTCGACTGGCCTCCCGGGCACCCCGGGCTCCCTCCGCACCGCCACTCGGGGCCGGCATTCGGCTACGTGATGGAGGGCGCGATCCGGTTCGAACTCGAGGGCGAGCCGGAGCGTGTGATCAAGGCCGGTGGGACGTTCTGGGAGCCAGGCGGTGACGTGATCCACTACCAGGACGGTAACGCCCTGCCGGACGCACCGACCAAGTTCGTGGTGATCATGGTGTGCGCGCCGGGTCAGCCGATGCTCAAGTTGGTCGACGAGGAGGAGCTGAAGGAACGGGCGCACCTGCGCGCCCCGCGTCCCTCCGCAGGCTGACCCGCGGGTCGACGGTCCTCCACGTGGCCGCGAAGTGGCGATTGCGGCGCCTCTTCGGCCACGCAACAGACTTCGGGCGGGTGACCGGGCCCGGCGGGACAGCGTGACAGCGGGAAGCGGAGTGCCGCCACGTCACTCAGCGGTGCCTCGTTCCGCCGGCATCGGTCACTCACGGTCATGACGTCGGCGCCTCGACGGGTGGACGGTCAGCGGCCGGACGCACGCGCAAGGTCCGCTTCGGCCCGGACGACCTTCCTTCATGGATGCCGCGACCACGGGCTTCGGCCAGCCCGTCGCCGTGCAGGGCGAGAAGGCTCCCCTCGGGCGCCTCCACCTCCACGGCCGTACCCGACAAGATGCTCGGCGGCCTGCGTCAGCGACGCGGCATTGACCGGGCGATCTGGGGCGGGGCAGCCAGCCGCCCCGCCCCAGGCCCCTGTCTGACGACGTGGTGCCGGGCCTGGCTAACGCTGGAGGTCGAGGCGGACCACGGCGCCGATCTCGATGAGCTGTTCGGGCAGTGCGAGGTCGGATACGCCCACGACGGTGCTGGTGGGGCGGTTGTCGCCGACGTACGCGGCGTGCAGGCGGGCGACGGTGTCGAAGTGGTCCCGCAGGTTCCTGACGAGGACGGTGGTCTCGACGATCTGCCCGCGGGTGGCGCCGAAGTGCTCCAGCACGCGGTCGAGGTTGTCGAGGGTCGTCTTCATCTGGAGTTCGAAGTCTTCGGCTCCGAGGAAGGTCCCGGCGTTGTCGTGGGACAACTGTCCGGAGATGTAGAGCGTGTCGCCGGCCTGTACGGCCTGGCTGTAGCCGTAGAGCGACTCCCACGGCATGTCGAAGGCGAGTTCCTTGGGCTGGACGGTCATGGTTTCTCCCTGTGGTCGACCTGAACATCCCCTGTGAGGGACGGGACGACAACTGAGACCAGCATCGCCGCCAAGCCGTGACAGAAGCCACTGGTGCGGGCGTGGACGACAGCCGCCGGGACGACGGCGGACACCGGTTCCGGAGCGTCCCCTCGCACACGGGGACACTCCAGGACGCCACCGCACTGGGGCTTTGGGGAACACCCTTTCAGCGACGGCCCAGCGCCGCGGTCACCGGCCTCGGCGCGGTCCAGGCCGGCGTCGTCGGCCTCTCGACCCGCCCCAACTGCCCGTGGCACCCCTGCTGCGGCCATCGCCGTGCTGCCGGACGCCCGCGCCCGGGGGCCTGTGGAACGACGGGCCTGTGGAACGAGGCGGAACGGAATGGAACGCCGGAGGAGGAGACGAATTCGACCTTTCCTGGGAGACACGGCGTGGGTATCTCGCGAAGAAGGCTACTGACGACGACCGGAGTGGGTGTGGTGGCGGCGGCCATCGACGCCGGCGGCTTCCGTGCCGCCGCCGAAGCCGCCACCTCGGTACGCGGCGGCAAGGCGGCGGCCGCCTCCGCATCGGACGCGCGGGTGGTCACCACATGGGACCAGACGGTGCAGCGGGCGAGTTACGCGCCGGGCGCGGGATACCAGGGGCTGGTCGCCGGACCGGGCGAGCCGCACACCATCCGCACGGACCTCTGGTCCCGCTTCGGCCCCCCGACGATGGCACTGGCCGCGTTCGCGCAGATGACCGACCTGCACATCGTGGACGACCAGTCGCCGGCCCGCCTGGAGTTCATGGACCGCTACGCCGACGCCGGCGCCCCGCACTACGCCTCGTATCCCACCGACTCCGCCTACCGGGGCCACGAGTTCCTGTCGACACAGGTCGTCGACGCGATGTGCCAGGCCGTCGCCGGCGTCGGCAAGGGCCCGCGGAGCAAGAAGCCGCTGCAGTTCACCATCGTCACCGGCGACGCGATCGACAACTGCCAGCACAACGAGAACCGCTGGTACATCGACCTGCTCGACGGCGGTCAGACCATCGTGCCGGACTCCGGCCGCATCGGCCTGGACCAGGGTTTCTCCAGCGGTGCCCTGACCAACGGCGGCGCCGGGGACAACCACTACTACTACCCGTCCGTACCTCCGCAGCAGGTGCCGGGCAACCAGTACACCGGTACCTCCGGCCTCGGATTCCCCTACGTCCCCGGACTGCTCGACGCGAGCGGCGTGGTCGGAGCGGCCCGCCGGCCGTTCGTCTCCCACGGCCTCGGCATGCCCTGGTACGCGGCGTACGGCAACCATGACGGCCTGTGGCAGGGCAACGAACCCATCGACAACAACCTCGTCGACGTGCAGGGCATGACGGTCGGCTCGTCCAAGACCACCGGCACCTCCGCGGACCTGCCGGACGACTACAGCGACCTCGGCACCTTCGGCAAGCTGATGGTCGCCTGGGAGCTGGAGGGAACCCGGGTCGTCGCGGACCCCAACCGGCGGCTGCTGTCCCGCAAGGCCTTCATCCAGGACCACTTCAACACCGCCGGCCTGCCGGTCGGTCACGGATTCCAGGGCGTCGGGATCGACAAGGCCTACTACGCGATCCCGTCCGGCTCCGGCGACCTGATCCGCTACATCACCCTCGACTCCACCAACACCAACACCGACGGCTTCGGCTCGGGCGCCGCGGGCGGCTCGATCGACACCGACCAGCTCAACTGGCTGGAACAGCAGCTCAGGGCCAACAGCTCACGCTACATCGGCACGAACAACCGCATCGTCACGCAGAGCGGTGTGCAGGACAAGATGTACGTCCTGTTCTGCCACCACACGCTGGGCACCATGGACAACCTCGACGACGGCATCCTCGGCGGCATCTTCGGGGACCGGCACACCGGCGACGAACTGAAGGCGCTGCTGCTGCGCTACCCGAACGTCATCGCCATGGTCAACGGCCACACCCACGCCAACAAGATCGTCCCCCATCCGACGCCTGCCTCCAGTCCGATCTCCGGCGGCTTCTGGGAGATCTCCACGGCCTCCCACATCGACTGGCCGATCCAGAGCCGCATCATCGAGATCATGGCCAGCCCCGACGCGCAGAACGCGGGGGAATTCGGCTCCGCCGCCGGGCCCGCCACCATCTCGATCTTCACCACCATGATCGACCCCGCCGCACCCCTCTCCTTCGGGGGCGACACCAGCACACCCGCCCAACTGGCCTCCCTGGCACGGGAGCTGGCCACCAACGACCCGCAGGAGGTGAGCCGCGGCATCACCAGGCGCATGGGCGTCAGCCAGGACCGCAACACGCAACTGCTCCTGCCGGCCCCCTTCCCGCTGCACGCCCCGCACCCGCTCGGCTCCCCCATCGCCACGGCCCGCAACAAGGACGGGCGCCTGGAACTGTTCGGCACGGATGCACAAGGCAACCTCTGGAACACCAGCCAGGAGACCGCCGCCGGCGACCTGCAACCGTGGACGAAGCTCGCCAGTGGACCGGGGTGGCAGTCCGTCACCGCCGGCATCCACCAGGACGGCCGGGTCGAGGTGTTCGCCATCGACCAGAACGGCTCCGTCAACCGCCGCACGCAGACCAGCGCGGGCAGCAGCACCTACACCGCCCCCCAGCAGTTCGACGCCGCTTTCACCTCCGTGACCGCGGCCCAGGACCAGTGGGGCGGCATGCAGGTCTACGCGACCCGCACCGACAACACCATCCGCCACCGCTGGCAGGACTTCCTGAACGACGACACCGCCTCGAACGGCTGGTTCACTCCCTGGACCCAGCTCGGCGGCACCGCGATCCAGCTCGCCGTCGAGACCGGCTCCGACGGACGCGCCGTACTGGTCGCCATCAAGGAGGACGGCCTCCTCATCCAGCGCAAGATGAACGTCGCCAACGCCCAGACGGAGAGCGAGTGGGGCGGGGTGCTGCCGCTCGACGGCATCCTCGACTCCGTCGACATGGCCCGCAACCTCGACGGACGCCTGGTGATCCTCGGCACCAACCCCGACGGGCAGCTCTTCCACCGATTCGAGACCGCGCCCGGCAGCGGGACCTGGCAGCCCTGGGCCCTGGTCCCGACACAGGTCGGCACCACCACGCTGCGGATGCGCCACGTCTGCGCCGAACGCGGCGGCCCCGGGCGGATCGAGATGTTCGCCATCGACGACACGGGCACGCTGTACCACTGCAAGCAGAGTGACCCCAACAGCACGACCTGGTCGCCCTGGGAGTCCTGTCAGTTCCAGCTGCGTTCCACCCACACCGTCACCGGGCTGTGACAGGCCCGGCGGCACCCGACCCGTCCCGCTCCTCCTCCTGAAGCGCCCAGCCCGGCCCGGCGTCCGAGCGGCCGCCGGTGCCGTGGTCCCGACGCCCGTCGAATTGCCGTGGTCCCAGGCTGTGCCCGTGCCCGTGCCGCGGCCGGGTGCCGGGCGAGCGATGGCTGTCCGGACCGTCCCGGAGCACGGTGGGGCGGTCGTCAGTCGGGCCAGTACGAGCACCGGACCCCGGTGTGCACAGCATGCCGCAGGTGTTCACCGATCACGGGGTCGGCCGCCGCGATCCGGTCCAGTGCCCGGCGGACGGCCTTGCTCACCGCGACCCGGGAGCGTTCCTCGCCCTCGGGGAAGCGGCGGGCGCGTCCGCTCAGGCCCGCCGCGCCCGCCAGCTGGCTCATCAGCCAGTCGTGCTCGGCCTGGGCGACGGCGGCCCGCTCTTGGTCGTCGGCCGCCTTGAGCTCGTCCAGCTCCGTGCGAAGCCGGGCCAGGCGGTTGCGGTACTCCTGCGTCGCCACCCGGTCCAGTACCGGCTGTCCGGACAGGGCCGGGTGCTCGGTGGCCTCGTTGAGCGCGGTCAGCCCCGCCACGAGGTCGACGGCCCGGATCTCCTGGCGCGGATTGGCGATCAGCACCACCAGGTGGAGCATCCCCACACTGTGCTCCACCAGCACGCTGCGCTCGCCGAACCCGATCCGCCATTTGCGGCCCAGCCGGGTGCAGAACGCCGTGGGCGGCCGATGTCCGTCCTCACCGTGCGGACCCGCGCCTTCGTGTCCGTCGTTCTCCGCCGGTGCCGCCGCGGCCTCTTCCGCGACCACGGCCATCTCCTGCCGGACGGCGTCGGCCTCCGTCTGCCGGCCGGCCCGCACGAGCGCCGTCGCGAGCCGGTCCCGGGACGCCGTGACCGCCGGCCAGTGCGCGAGGGCGAGGTTCTGGCGTACCGCGTCCCGCAGATGGGTCACGGCCCGGTCGACGTCTCCCGTGGTGAGTGCGGCGACCCCCAGGGCGTGCTGGGCCGAGCCGAAGCAGGCGACGGCGAGACTGCCCACCATGGGCAGGTGTCCGTACGGGCTCAGCAGTTCGTAGACCCGCGCCGCCGTGGCGGTGTCGTCGAGGAGATAGGCGGCCTCCGCGACACCGTGCATCGTCACCATCCAACTGCTCGACCGGGGCAGGTCGCCGAGGTCGCGACCGCACAGGGTGGCCAGCGCGCTGACCGCCTTGCGCCGGTCCCCGGCCGTCACCGCGGCGACCGCGAGCGCGGCCAGGGCGTGATCGTCCACGGCGCTCAGCGTCGGGGAGTTGACCACTTCGCTGAGCAGTGGCACCAGTTCCACCACCCGGCCCTGGTACCAGCGGATGGTCACGAGCTGAGCGGCCTGCCACACCGTGGCGTTGACGTCTCCTGCGGCGGTCCCGCTCTGGGTGCAGACCCGGGCCAGTTCCTCGGCCTCGTCGAGGCGGCCCGCGCGGACGGCGAGCATGACGTTCATCGCGTTCACGACGAAGCCCACCGCGAGGTGGTCCTGTTCGGCCAGCAGCCCGCGCAGTTCGGCCAGGCAGCGCTCCGCGTGCGGGTCGCCGTCCAGGAACATGTCGACCGTCTGCCACAGCAGGCCCATCAGCAGATCGCTGCGGCGGGAGGTACGGAAGCTCTCCGCGACCAGTTCGGCGGCCAGTTCCCGGCGCAGTGCGCCGTGCTCCGGGCCGATCAGGCAGTGATGGGTCAGGCTCAGGGCCTCCGCACGCGCCATCGGACTGCGCCGCGACGTCGCCTGTTCGAGCAGCGCCAGCACGGCCGTGTGGTCGCTGCGCCGGTAGTCGCCCTCCCCGGCCAGCCGGATCCCCAGCCGCAGGGCCAGCGAGGAGTCGGGGTCCAGCAATTCCAGAGCCCGGCGTAACCGCGATTCCAGGAGCACCGAGCCCGCCACCGTGCGGTGCTCGTGCACCCACAGGCCGCCGAAGCCGAGGGCGGCCACCGCCATCGCCCGTACGTCGCCGGCCGACTCGGCGATCCGGTAGGCCCGTTCGAACCGGTCCCGGCCGGCGCGCAGATCGCCGTCGTCGACGACGGCACGGGTGCCCTCGTCGAGCAGCGTCTGAAGTTCGGCAGACCGCCTCGCGCCCGGCCCGGCCGGACCCGTCGCGTCCCGCACGGGCGCATCGACATTGTTCACGGCTGTATTACTCCCCTGGGTGCACTCGACAACGCCAGGGGAAAGCCCGCCGGACCGCCGTGTCGGTCGTGATCGGTGGCCTTGCCACAGGCGGAGGACGGCGAGTAAGGCTATCGCAGAGGCCGTGACGGGGGAACAGCCCCAGGTTGTATGGCAGGTTGACGCCGCATGAGGTCCACGTCCCGGCCGGAGGTCGGGGCCGGCTGCGGAACGCGATGGCACGGGCCGGCACGCGATGGCACGGACTGGAACGCCCACCGGGCAGTGGCACATCCATTCGTCCACTCCTTCGAAGGGGAATTGAGTCGTGGGCTTTTTCGGGCATCGGCGCTCCGCCCTGGGCGGCGTCGTGGCGCTCGCGTTCGGGCTTCTGCTCGGTGGAGGTCCGGCGGCGTCCGCCGCCCCCGCCGCGGCGCCGGCCTTCTCCATCACCTCCGACAGCCAACAGGACCTGTTCGTGCAGGCGATCGGCACACCGGACGCGGTGGTACGGATCGCCGGGAACGTGGACCTGGACCTGACCGGGCGGGAGTCCCTGCCGGTCGCCCCAGGCGTGCAGATCCTGGGTGACCGGTCACAACGCCCGCGGGGGCCGCGGCTGTTCACGACGTCCTTCCCGCACATCCTGTTGATGGTCGGGAACGACGGGGACGGCACACACAGCGACAACGTGCGGATCAGCGGCATCCGGCTGCAGGGTGGGGAGAGCGACGACCCCTACTCGGCGGTCGACACCAGTGACTCCGACGGAATCCGCGTGAATTCGAGCCTGAGCGTGGAGATCGACCACAGCGAAGTGGACCACTGGCGCGGAGCGGCCGTGAGCGTCCAGGACGGCCAGAACCGGATCAGCCTGCAGAACGCCCAGACCGTATGGGTGCACGACAACTACATCCACCACAACCAGCACCCCACAGGCAGCATCTGCTGCGGTCACGGCGCGGGCTACGGCGTGGTGATGAGCCATGGCGCCTACTCCCTGGTCGAGCGGAACGTGTTCGACTACAACCGGCACGCGATCACCGGCGACGGTTCGGCCGGCGACGGCTACCTGGCGTACCGGAACCTGATCTGGGGCGGCGGCGGGGACAACTCCCACGTCTGGCACACCCATGAGATCGACATGCACGGCAACGACTCGTCCTGCAGCTACGAGTGCGGCTCAGCGGGCGAGTACATGGACGTGGAGTACAACACCGTCTGGTACACCAACGGCACCGGGGTCAAACTGCGCGGTACCCCCAGCATCGGCATGACGGTGTCGCACAACGTCTTCCAGCATTCGAGTCTGTGGGTGGGTTCGATCCTGCCGATCCACGCGGCGCTGGACCAGACGGAGACCGGGCTGCACCAGTCCGCCAACACCCTGGACTCCTACACCGGCGGCCAGCGCAAGTACTGCGACTTCGACGGGGACGGTGTCAACGACGCCTTCATCGCCACCGGCATCACCTGGTGGTACCAGTCCAGCTCGCTCGGCGGGCGCTGGAGTTACCTCAACCAGTCGACGATTCGGCTCGCCGACGTGTCGCTCGGCGACGTCGACAACGACGGTCTGTGCGACGTCGGCTATCCCGGCGGGGTGTTCGTCAACCCGGGTCAGGGCGTCTCTTCGACCACCGCGACCGCGACCGTCTCCAGCGGGGACTTCAACGGCGACGGCCGCACCGACATGGCGCTCAGCGCCTCCGACGCGTGGCAGGGCCTGCCTGCGGCATCCTCCCAGGGTGACGGCCGCTTCTCCCAGGACATCTCCGCGGCCGGCGACTTCCCCCGTCTTGCGGCCACCCCCGGGGCCCGGACCTACAGTGGAGACTTCGACGGCGACGGCCGCGCCGACCTCGCCGCGTTGGGCGCGGAAGGATGGAACACCCTGCCGGTGGCGTTCTCCAACGGCGACGGGACCTTCCGGGCCACGAAGTCCGGCGTCGGCGACTTCGCCGCGTGGGCGTCCCTGCCTGGGGTGAAGGCACAGGTGGGCGACTTCGACGGGGACGGCCGGTCGGACATCGCGCTGGTCGGCGGGAGGGGCTGGGGTTCGGTGCCGGTGGCGTTCTCAGGCGGCGACGGCACGTTCCGCATCACCAACGCCTCCGTGGACGGCTTCGCCGGATGGGCGCAGATGCCCGGGGCGCAGGTCGTCGACGGTGACTTCAACCACGACGGCAGGACGGACGTCGCGCTGGTCGGCGGGAGCGGCTGGGGTTCGCTGCCGGTGGCGTTCTCAGGCGGCGACGGGACGTTCCGCGTCACGAACGCTTCCTCGGTCGACTTCGCCGGCTGGGCTTCCGTACCCGGGGCGAAGATCAAGGTGGGCGACCTCGACGGGGACGGCCGGACCGACATCGCCCTCGTACCGGGCCCCGGCACCCCGTGGTGGTACACGCTGCCCGTGGCGTTCTCAGGCGGCGACGGGACCTTCCGCGTCACCAACGCGGCCTCGGCCGACTTCGCCGCGTGGGCGCAGGTGTCGGGGGTGCAGGTGGTCGGCGGTGACTTCAACCACGACGGCAGGACGGACATCGCGCTGGTCGGCGGGAGCGGCTGGGGTTCGGTGCCGGTGGCGTTCTCAGGCGGCGACGGCACGTTCCGCGTCACCAACGGTTCCTCGGTCGACTTCGCCGGCTGGGCTTCCGTAGCCGGAGTGAGGGCACAGGCGGGTGACTTCGACGGGGACGGCCGCACGGACATCGCCCTCGTCCGGGGCCCCCACACCCCGTGGTGGTACACGCTGCCGGTGGCCTTCTCAGGCGGCGACGGCGCGTTCCGCGTCACCAACACCCCCGCCGACCGCTTCGACCGCTGGGCATCGGCTCCGGCGCACACACCGGACCCGTCGAGCCCGGACGCGCAGACCGTGGCCGGGACCCAGTACTCCAGTGCCCCGTTGCGTTTGGCCCGGCGGTGACGTGTCAAGGGGGTTGTACGTCACAACGCTACCCCGATAGATCAACTTTCGACCAAGAGGGTTGATCAAGGAGTTCCGTTGCAGGAGCAGTCTGTCGTCGCCAGCGAGATCGCAGTAGTCAAGGGTGTGTGTTCGCACCGGGCATCTCGGGGAGTCGACCCAAGTCGTGGACCTCGAACTGGTCGATGCGGTGCTGGAGGAGACCGGGACGTCCAGAAGCGGGTCAGGCTGCTGCTCTCGCGGGTGGTGGTGTACTTCAGAGACCGACCCCTCAGGCGCCGGCCTTGTACTCGCCGCACAGCCGATAGCCGACGGGACGCCGGATGTGCAGGCAGCGCTGGAGCAGCCGGTGCACGCCGGCACCGAGCGCTGCACCCAGCAGGGGCGCGAGCAGATAGACCCACAGCAATCGGGTCTCCCCGGCGAGCAGGGCCGGGCCGAACTGGCGCGAGGGGTTCGCCGAGGCGCCGCTGTGCCGACTGAGCACGGTGACGATGGCTGCCGTCAGGGCTCCGACGGTGTAAGGCAGCCAGCGGCTGAGCGCCGTATGCGCCAGGAAGAACCCCACCGTCAGCACCACGATCAGCAGGCAGCCGCACTCCGTGCCCGCGAGCACCAGGGTGCTCCATGAGGCGCTCGGGTGCACCGCCGCATAGTGCACCGGCGGCCGGGAGAGCACGGACCCCCACACCAGCCGCCCAAGTACTGTTCCCGCCACCGACCCGGCGAGCTGGGCACATACATACGGTGTCACCATGCGTCCGGGAAATGCTCCCATCAACCAGATCCCCACGCTGATCGCCGGGTTGAGATGGGCGCCGGAGCGACGCCCGGGCGGGGAGGTGATGAGCACCACCAGCACCAGCCCCACCAGCAGGCCGTTGGCAGCGGCGGCCGCCGTTGCGTCGCCGACTGCCACCGGTGAGTCGGGCGCCACCAGCCACCGGACCCCCGTGACCACGCAGAAGATCAGAACGGTCGTCAGTGCGAACTCGCGGGCCGCGTCCGGCAGCCAGGGGCACCAGCCGCCCTCCGGTGCCCGAGCGGAGGCGTCCGCCATACCCATGACCTCTCCCTGTGCAGCACAATGTCCGACACTACGTGCGCGGCGCGGCGGGCATCGGATGGCGCGCGGACAGGGGTCGCCCACTCCCAGGTGGCCAACAGCTTGGTGAAGCGTTCCGTCCGGGGACCAGGTCGGCCTCTGCCTCCCCCGCGGGACGGGGGATGTCCCCCCGAACGGCGGAGCAGTGGTCACCCTCCGCCGTCGAGGCTGGACCCAGGTCTGACCCGTCGCCTTTGCGCCGCTTCCACTGCCTTTGAGAGGCCGCGTTCATGCGTCCTTCCGTCTTCGCCGCTACCGCAGCCGCCTGCGCCGCCCACACCACACCGTTCGCGGCCCGGCCTTCGCCACCCCCATGTCCTGTACGCGTCGCCACTCTCCACCTCGGGACTGCACACGACGCCAAGCCGCGGCAGGCACTGGACGACCTGGTGGTATCCGCAGTAGCCGCAACGTCTTCGCGCAGCCATGTGCCCGGCTGGGCGGCTGTTCGCGACCACCCGGCCGGGCACCCGCACTGTCTGGTCCCCGACCAGCCGCTCCCGGACCGAGGCCCACCGTCCCGGCCCGGGCTCGCCCGACCGGCGGAGCCGTACGCTGCCCTCCCCCCTGGGGAGGAGCGGAAAGCTGGTCCGAGTGGACGACCTCCCGGAGACGGACACCACGGAGGCTGGTGGCACAGCGATCAGCCGCAACCGGCGGAGATCCCTTCCGCTTTCCGGGAGAACCCCCTTGACCAGTCCCACCAGCACCCTGGCGCGCCCGAAGCACACCCGTGCCGGGTGGATCGCCGCCACCCTCGGCGCAGCCACCGTCGCCGCAACCGTACTGGCCCCCGGAGCCTCGGCCGTCGCCGCCGCACCCGACGGCCACGATGCGGCCGCGGCTGCCGCAGCGGACCACCGCACGGCGGCGCCCTCCTCCTCAGCCGCTGACCGCGCCGTCAAGCAGGCCGTGCGCCGGCTGACCGGGGCGGGCCTGCCCGGAGCGATCGCCCTGGTCCGGGACCACGGCCGGGTCGCCACTGCCGCGGCCGGGTACGCGGACCTCGCCACCAAGCGGCGGATGACCACTGGGGACCACCTGCGGATCGGCAGCAACACCAAGGCGTTCACCGCCACCGTGGTCCTTCAGCTCGTCGCCGAGCACCGGCTGCGCCTGGACGACACCGTGGCACGGTTCCTTCCCGGCATCGTCCACAACGCCGACGGCATCACCGTGCGCCAGCTGCTCAACCACACCAGCGGCCTCTTCCCCTTCGAGCAGGACCCGGCCTTCGCCGCCCCCTACCTGCGCGGCGACGCCGGATACTACCGATCGCCGCAGCAGCTGGTGGCACTGGCCGACGCCCACGCGCCGCTGTTTCCGCCCGGCACCAAGTTCTCCTATTCCAACACCAACTACATGCTGCTCGGGCTGATCATCGAGAAGGTCACGCACCACTCCTATGGGGCGGAGTTGAACCGCCGCATCATCAAGCCGCTCGGGCTGCGCGACACCCGGCTGCCGGTCCGCTCGCTGTCGATCCAGAAGCCGGCCGTGCACGGATACATGATCAACCAGCCGGGCGGCGCCACCAAGGACATCACCAGCGCCATCAGCCCGTCGACCACCTGGGCAGCGGGCGCGCTCACCTCCACCTTCAACGATCTGGCCCGCTTCGATCGCGCCCTGCTCACCGGCAGGCTGCTGCCCAAGGCGCAGCTGGCCCAGATGAAGCAGGCAGGCCCCTTCAAGGTCGACCCCGCGGACCCCAGCAAGGGCTACGGCCTGGGTCTCGAGAAGCTCAAGCTCTGCGGCATCACCATGTGGGGCCACACCGGCACCGTCCTGGGCACCCAGACCAACGCCTTCACCAGTGCCGACGGCACCCGGCAGCTCGTCCTGAGCACCAACGCCGATCCCGACACCTGGAACGCGGGGCAGGTCTCCGCGTGGCTCACCGCCGCCCGGAACACGCTCTGCGTCAAGTAAACGAACGGCAACCGGATGGCCGGAAGCGAGGGAACCCCGTCCTCGCCCTCCAGTGATCACCGGCCAGGAGGCCGGCAGCCATGAGCACGTGGAACGGCCCGACCCCTCACCCCGGCACACCCCGCGCCGTACCGTGCTGATGGTCCTCTTCGACGGAGTCCGGGCGCTGGAGGTGTACGCCGCGGCCAACGGCCACGGCGGCTGCCACCGGGTGCTCACCGCATCCCCGGAGGGTGCAGCGATCCGCACCGCGGCCGGGCTCCGCCTGACGCCCTGCCTAGCCCTCAGGGACGTGCACGGCCGGCCGGACTGGCACGCCGCCGTCGAGGACGCGGACCTGCCCGTATCGCCCGGCTCACCGTCCGGGGCCGCCGGGTGGCCTCCGGGTGCGCCGGGGCCTTCCCACTGGCGGCCACCGGTCTGCCGGACGGGCGGCGGGTCGCCGAGGAGCCGGCCTCCGAGTTCCGGGCGGTCGAGGTCGAGGCCGACTCGATCTTCGTCCGGGACGGGAACCTGGTCCCCTCGGCCGGGGTCACCGCGGGCATCGACCCGCCCCTCTCCCCCGGCCGGCGGACCTACCGCTGCGGCCTGCCGAAGCGGGCGCTGCCGATCACGGGCTGCGCGGCCACGCTGCCGCGGGTCTGCGGGCTCATCGCGGCGCCGGTGGGGGCCGGCGGCACCTCGGCCGGGCCCACCCTGACGGCGCCGGCGCCGGCGGTCTTCCTCACCGCGGGGCGGGTCTCCCGGCAGGGCTCCTACGGCTGCTCGCCGGAAATCTCACGGCGGCCACCGGCCGCCGGGGCAACGCCCTGCGTCCGTGGCCGGGTCCCGGCCGCGTCCTACTGGGCATCTTGGTCGCGGCAGCCCGGACGCCGGGCGAACTCGTCCGGGCGCGCCGGACCGCCGCCGCCGGGACTGCCGAACACGCGGCCGCCGTGGAACGGGAGAAGCCGCCCAAGGCCCGGACCGCGGTGGTGGAGGAACGAGCCCGGATCAACCGAGAGCTGCACGACATCGTCGCCCACTACGTCAGCCTGACGATGGTGCAGGCGATCACCGCCGACCGGGTCCAGGACCACACCCGACCGCACCGCTTGCTCAAGGATCGGGCAGAGGGAGAGCTCTGGGCGCAGGCCAGACGAAGGGCATGAGCGCCCCGCTCCCCGGGAGGCGGGAGGGCCGGGTAGGTCCGCCGCACGCGGTGGGACGACCAGTGGCCCTGTGTACCGGCGTGAATGTGTCCCCGCCGGCGGCTGCCGCCGGAGGGCAGCCGACAGGAGCGGCGTCACCGGGCGTTCCGACCATTGGTCGGCCGCCCTGGCTGCACCACACACGGCCCCGAGCCGGCGCCGCCGGTGCGGGGCCGCGTGCCTGGTAGCCAGGGAGGAGAGAGTCAGGCGACTCATCCCTGGGGCGGAGGCCGAAGAACATTCCTGGGGCAGAGAAGAGTGCCCGGGGCCGGATCGAGGCTTGAAGCACACCGACCGGTCGAAGTGGCCGGTCCGTACGCAGCCGAAAGGGCTCAGAATGCCTGACAAGTCCGTGACCAGTGACCGTGACCGCCGTATGTCCGGCCGACGCATGGCCGGGGCGATCGGTGCCGCTGTGACCGCCGGAGCGCTCCTCGCGGCCGGTCCCGCCGCGCACGCCTTTGCCGACACGGCGCATGCGGCCGGGGCAGGGCAGACCAAGCACGCCACGTCGCATTCCGTTGGCTCCGAGGCCCGGAAGCTGACACCGGCGGTGCGCGCCAAGCTCGACCGCGCCATCCTCCGGGTCATGCACCAGGCCAAGGTGCCCGGTGCCGTGGTGAGCCTGTCAGTCCCCGGCAAGGGCGACTACGTGCGTGCCTTCGGAGTCGCCGACACCAAGACCCGAGCCCCGATGTCCACCAACGTCAACATGCGGGTCGGCAGCGTCACCAAGACCTTCACCGCCACCGCCGTCCTACAGCTGGTGGACCAGAAGAAGGTGCACCTGGACGACCCGATCTCCAAGTACGTGCGGGGGGTTCCGCAGGGCGACCACATCACGCTGCGGCACCTCATGGAGATGCGCAGCGGCCTGACCGAATACATGGACGACGAGGACTTCGTACGGGCCTGGGTGGCTGATCCGCACCGGCAGTGGAGGTCGAAGGAGTTCCTGCCCTACGCCTTCAAGCACGGCGTCGAGTTCGCCCCGGGCACGAAGTACCACTACTCCAACACCAACTACGTGCTGCTCGGGATGGTCGTGGAGAAGGTGAGCGGCCAGCCGCTCGGACGCTACCTGCAGAAGCACATCCTGGGGCCCGCGCATCTGAAGCACACCTTCTACCCCAAGGGTGCCGAATTCCCGGCGCCGCACGCTCACGGCTACGCCGACGCGAGGGGCCCGGTCGAGGACGCCACCAACTGGAACCCCCATTCCATCGGTGCGCCCGCCGGCGCGATGATCTCGACCCTGGCCGACCTCCAGCGTTGGGCGCCCATACTCGCCAAGGGCACCCTGCTCAAGCACGCCACCCAGGCGGAGCGTCTCAAGACACTGCCCGTCGGCATCGACGGCCTGGGCTACGGCCTGGGCATCTTCAACGACAACGGCTGGATCGGGCACAACGGTTCGCTGCCCGGCTACCAGTCGCTGACGGTGTACCTGCCGGAGGCCAAGGCCACCCTCGTGGTGCACGCCACCACCGACATCCGCAAGCAGCCCGAGGCGCCGACCACGCTGCTGGGCAGGGCGGTCACCCGGATCGCGACGCCGAACCACGTCTTTGACATCAAGCCGGCCGCACCGCAGCACTGACCCGCAGCGGTCACGGGCCGGAACGCCCGGAGCCCCGTGCCGGCGCAGGCCGGCACGGGGCCGTGTCGTGGTGGCGCGGTCCGTGACCGTGCCACCAGTGGGGATCAGCGCTGGGTGCCTCCCACCTCGTCAGGCGTGGATCACGGTCCGGCCGACGAAGGCGCCCGCCGCGTCACGGACCTGGACCCGCATAGCCTTCAGCTCGTCGGTGCCGCCCGGGGTGAAGGACCACTCGGTGTGCGTGCGGGTGGACAGCCCGGTCCAGCCGACCGCCTGCACCCCCCGTGGTCACCACCTCCCGCCCACCGCAGGAAGCGGTCAGAACCGGTGGCAGGCTCCCCGGGCCCGTCGAAGCGCCGTGCTCCCCATTTCCCCAAAAGTCCATCGCGCGGCGCGCCTTCACGGCTGGGCTAATGCGGAAGGCCACCCTCCCGGAATCCCACATAGAGTCGCATGCGGTGACACTATGTGAGCATGCGGGGAAGGTGGGATCGTGCGGCGGGAACCCGGCAGCAAGCGGAACAACCGCTTTCGGCCAGGGCCCGCCAGGCTACTGGCCCTGACGACTGCCAGAGGTCTGGCGGCGGGTGGCCTGGTCTTGTCGATGGGCGATCCGGCCGTCGCCCATATCGACAAACCAACGCCGGCCAAGAATTACACGACCGCCCCCGCGACGCCGTCCGAGACCGCGACGCTCACGAAGACGCCGACCGGGAGCAACCGCGGTCCGGCCCCATCTCCGCCGGCGGTCGCTCGGCACCCGACCCGAACCGGCCACAGCACCGCGCCGACCACCTTTCCATCCCTGGTTCCGCAACTGGTTGGGCCGCGGTCCAGAGCGCGGGCGCGGCCCGCCGCGCCGACCGCCCTCGCCGAGATCTGCCCGGTGACCCACACCGTCGTCGACACGGACTGGCTGTCGCGGCTCGCCGTCACATACCTGGGCAACGCGAACAGGTGGCCTGAGATTTACGAAGCCAACCGGTCGGTGATCGAGGAAGCCGCCCGGAAGCATCCCGGCCCTCCCGTGTTGGGGAGAAGCGACCACGGCCACTGGATTTTCCCCGGCACCGTCCTCACGCTCCCGAAGAAGTTCTCAAGGGACAACGGGAGCGCTGTGATTCCCTCCGGCTACCGGGTCACCCCGGCCGGCTGCCAGACCGAGCTCGGCGACCTGCCCCTCAACGCGGTGATGTCCCCCGACAAGAGCATGCTCCTGGTGAGCAACGCCGGTCGGGGCACCCAGTCCCTCCAGGTGGTCGACCCGCAAAACTCGCAGGTCGTGCAGACGATCTCGTATCCGAGCCCCCAAGCCGTCTTCACCGGGCTCGCATTCAGCCCCGATGGAGAACGGGCCTACGCGAGCGGAGGCGGGACCGAGATCATTCACACGTATGACGTGAGCGATGGACGGCTGAGGGAAACCGCCCCGATCAAGCTGCCCCGGAAAAACCCTGATGGCCATTCAGCGAACATGTATCCGGCAGGCATCGCGGTTACCCCGAACGGGCGACGGCTCGTCGTGGCGGACCGGCTCGCCGACGCCGTCACCGTCGTCGATCTCGCGAACGGGTCCATGGCGACCGTCGCCGTGGGGCACGCGCCATACGCCATCGCCCTCGCCGAATACGGGAAGACCGCCTTCGTGACCAACCAGGGCGGCGACACCGTCAGCGTGCTCGACATCAGTGGTGTGGCGCCCCTGGTGAAGACAGCCGTTCCCGTCGGGACGCATCCCAACGCCATCATCGCCGATCCACAGCAGCGGACCCTGTACGTCGCCAACGGCGACAGCGACCAGGTCAGTGTCGTCGACGTCGGCACCCGGATGGTGACGCGGACGATCCCGCTCGCGCCGTACCGGAACGCGCCCGTAGGCAGCAACCCGGACGCGCTCGCGCTGTCAGAAGACGGGCACCGGCTCTACGTGGCCAACGCCGGGAACAACGACATCGCCGTCCTCGACCTCAGGACCGGACGGACCGACGGGCTCGTTCCCACCGCCTGGTACCCGACCGCCGTCATCGCCCACCGCGGGAAGCTGTACGTGGCCAACGCCAAGGGGCTTGGCGCCGGACCCAACAACGGCCCTGGCTACCCGAACCCAGCGTCCTTGGCGCCGCAGTCCCCGGACGAGTACGTCGGCTCGATGATGGAGGGCACTCTGTCCACCATCTCGCTCGACGGGGGCGAACGGCAGCTGCGGAAGTGGACGCAGACCGTCCAAGCCGACAACGGGTTCAAGGATGCGGGTGGCCTCAAGGGCACCGGAGCCGTCGTACCCCGGCGGGTGGGCGAGACGTCCCCGATCGAGCACGTCATCTACGTGGTCAAGGAGAACCGGACCTACGACCAGGAGTTCGGTTCGCTGGACAAGGGCAACGGAGACGCGTCCCTGAACCTCTTCGGGGATGACTCCGCGCCCAATGCCCGCGGGCTGCAGCGCGAATTCGTGACCCTGGACAACTTCTACGCCGACGCCGAAGTCAGCGCTCAGGGCTGGAACTGGATCGTCGCGGCCAACTCGAACCCATACTCCGAACAGGGCTGGCCCGCCAACTACTCCGGGCGCAACCACTCCTACCCGTCCGAGAGCGACGACCCGGCGATCGCGCCCAACAAAGATCGTGAGCATGCCTACATCTGGCAGCGGCTCGCGGACGAAGACATCAGCTTCAGGAACTACGGCTTTTACACGCACCCGGATGCTCGCGGCAAGGCCGTAGCCGCGGATCCGGTGCTGAACGCCCACACCGACCCGGACTTCCAGCCCTTCGACTTGCGGTGCCCGGACTCGGGGAACAGCTTCCCGGCCCATGCCAAGACCTGCCGGCTTCCGCGTATCGAGGCGTGGAAGCACGAGTTCGCACGGTACGAGAAGAACGGCGCTCTGCCCGCCTTCGAGATGGTACGGCTGCCCAACGACCACACCTCCGGCACCAAGGCCGGCATGCCGACACCGCAGGCATACGTCGCCGACAACGACTGGGCACTGGGGCAGCTCGTCGACACGGTTTCGCACTCCTCGTACTGGAAGTCGACCGCGATCTTCGTGACCGAGGACGATGCGCAGAACGGTCCCGACCACGTGGACGCGCACCGGACGCTCTCACAGGTCATCAGCCCGTATACACGCACCGGGCGGGTCGACTCGACGTTCTACTCCACCGTCTCGATGCTGCGGACGATCGAGCTGCTGCTGGGGCTGAGCCCGATGACGCAATTCGACGCCTATGCCATCCCGATGGTGAACGCGTTCACGACTCGGCTGGACACCACTCCGTACAAGGCGGTCAAGCCGGTGTACGACATGACCGCCATGAACGGGGCCGGTTCACCGCTCGCGGGGGCTTCGGCCGAGCAGAACCTCACCAAGGAAGACCAGATCGACGAGCAGACCTTCAACGAGGCGATCTGGAAGAGCGTGAAGGGCACGTGGTCGGTGATGCCGACGCCGAGGCACGTTCTTCTGAGGCCGGAAGAGACCGACAGGGAAGAGTGAAGCCCGCGCCGCTGCGCCGCCCCCGCCTGCCACCGGGCCCCGGCAGGAGGCTCGTCGCGTTGCGCCGGACCGTGTCAGGCGACTGCGGAGAGCCCGAGTTCCTGCAGCTGCTCGAGCTGCCCGGGCTTGATGGGGGCGCCAGGGTTGTTATTCCGACATGGTGGGAGGGCTCAGCAGTGTCTTCAGTGCGCTGTCCGTGGCCGCCTTCAGCTTCTGCGAGTCGATCAGGGTGTTGAGGGACAGGGTGACCTGGCGGCTGTTGTCGGCCGTGGTGAAGCTGTAGGTGCTGTATCCGGGGGCGCTGCCGGTGTGGCCGTAGGCGGTGCCGTAGGAGGGGTCGGTCAGGCGGCTGAGGCCGAGCCCGTAGTCGGTCGCGCCGCGTTGCAGTGGCTGGGTGTCCTGCATGGCGTGAAGCAGGCGCGGCGGCAGCAGCTTTCCGCCGATCAGTGCGCCGAAGAAGCGGTTGAGGTCGTGGGTGGTGGAGATGAGTGAACCGGCCGTCGATGCCGAGGACATGCTTTGTTCGGTGATGTCGGTGAGCGGGGAACCCGGGCCGTTGAGGCGGAGGTAGCCGTGTGCGTGCGGGCCGTGGATGCGGACCGAGCTGCCGGGGAAGTGCGTGTGGTTGAGCCCGAGGGGCCGGATGATCCGGTCGGTGATCTCCTGCTCAGGCGTGTTGCCGGTGACCTTCTGGATCAGCATGCCGAGCACGATGTAGTTGGTGTTGGAATAGTGGCCGGCGCTGCCGGGGGCGAAGTAGGGGGCGTGCCGGAAGGCTTCCGCGAGCAGCTGCTGGGTCGACCAGTGGCGAAAGCGTGTCTGGTAGAGCTGCGAAAGGCTCCCGTGCCACAGGGAGTCGGTGTAGTCGTACAGTCCGCTGCGGTGGCTGAGCAGCTGCCGGACGGTGATGCGCTGCCCGCCTGGCACCAGGTGGGGGAGGTAGTGCCCGATGGGTGCGTCCAGGCGCACCTTCTTGTCTGCCACGAGTTGCAGCACGGTGGTGGCGACTAGCGATTTGGTCGTGCTTCCGGCGCGGAACCGACCGTCGACAGGCGGTAGTTGGCGGTGGTGCAGGTCGGCCCTGCCGCTGGTGCCGGTCCATGTGCCGCGGGCGTCGTGGACCTCGGCGATGACACCGGGCACGCCCGCCGCGACGAGGTCGTCCAGGGCCTTTTCCCGTGCGGCGTGGTCTGCCGCGCCGGGCCGGTGAGGTGATGTGGTGGCCGCGGCCGCGGGAGGGGCAGAGGCGGCGAAGGCGGGAGCAGCCGCGGGTACGGCCAGGGCACCGGACAGCACGGTGGCGGCGGCGAACAGGGGAAGACGCATGAAGAATCCTCTCAATCACAGGGGTCATCTCTGGTTCGGGTTCAAACGCGCCGCCGTGCCCGCTCCGAGAAGGGGCGGGGACATCGGCTGATCACCCGGTGTCCCGCCCGGACGGCGGGCGACGCCCTCGGAAAGACGGCGCGGAGTCCAGCCTGACCCGCGGGACACCGTCATCGCCTCAGCCGCGTAGCGGAGGTTTCGTCTCCCCCCGACAGGTGAGCGCTCATCTGCGGTGGTTCTGAAGGCGGACCGGGCAAGAGGCTGTCCGGCTGCGGCGACTGCAGGCAGCGGCCGGAGGGCAAGGGGGCCGGCGGAAGGCCGGTCACGCGGAGGCGGGACGCGCCGGCCGGCCCGGCCAGGTGTGTCTGCTCGGCAGGGACAGGGACCACAAGGCACCGGTCCCGATACGTGGTAATTGTGACCGCTTCCGGCGGCGACCGTGCTGTGTCCGCGGGTTAGATTCGGCGGTACACCCTCCCGGGGCGGTACAGCGCCATGGGCCGGATCGGAGACGTCGCAGGCGTCGGACGCACTCGACATCAGCCCGGCATCGGCCACACCCCCTGGAGAGCGGCCTGCCTGCCCATGTTTCCCAGGCAGAGACACGAAAAGTGCCCCCGGCGGATCGTCGTCGCCGTGGGGTGTCGTCCGCACCGTATCTGCGAAGGACCCGCTATGCCCGCCGTGACCGTCGAGGATCTCCTGGTCCTCCCCCGCCTCCCCCGCCCTGACGCTGCCGCCACCGACCGCCCCGTCCGCCGTGTGGTCACCGCGCACCAGCAGCGGGAGGGAGCCGGCTTTGTGGTGCGCCGTCCGTTCCCGAGTACCGCGTTGCCCGACGTGGACCCGTTCTTGCTGCTCGACCACGTCGGTGAGACCGTCTACCAGCCGCATGAGGCCAAGGGCGCGCCCTGGCACCCTCACCGCGGGTTCGAAACGGTCACCTACGTCATCGACGGCACGGTGGTGCACCAAGATTCCAACGGTGGCGGAGGCGTGATAGCAGACGGGGACACCCAGTGGATGACCGCAGGGTCGGGCATCCTGCACGACGAGGTCCCCAGCGAGGAGGTCCTCGCCAAGGGCGGCCTCAGCCACGGCATCCAGCTCTGGGTGAACCTGCCCCGCACCCACAAGTGGGCGCCACCGCGCTACCAGGACGTCCGGGCGGACCGGCTGCGGCTGCTGACCTCCGACGACGGCGGGGCGCTGGTACGCCTGATCGCCGGTGGTCTCGGCGGCCACCACGGTCCGGGCGTGACCTACACGCCGATCGTGTATGCGCACGCGAGTCTCCTTCCGCAGGCACAATTGCGGACGGCATGGGATCCGCAGTTCAGCGCGATGGTCTACGTGCTGCAGGGATCGGGGAGCGTGGGCGCGGACAAGCGGCCCCTGGAGGAGGGGCAACTCGCGGTGTTCGGCACGGGAGATGCCATCACCGTTCAGGCGGCGCCGTCCCAGCGCGGCCGGACCGGGCGTCTTGAGGTGCTGCTGCTGGGCGGCGTGCCGCTGCGTGAGCCGATCGCCCGCTACGGCCCGTTCGTGATGAACACCCAGGCGGAGATCCGGCAGGCCATCGAGGACTTCCAGCAGGGCAGGATGGGGCACATTCCCGCAGCCCACCTGGACGGCACGCCGTGAGGGACGCTCCGGGCAGGACCGCCGACGGCCGTCGGACGGGGCGGCTGCACGTTCACGCGGGCTGACCGCGCTGAACCGCTCGGAACGCGGCTGGGGCGCCGCGGGCCCACCGCGCTGGTGCGCGGTGGATCCCGGCGCGCCTGACAGTGATCGACACCGCCGGTCAGGGTGATCCGTGCGGTGCAGGGGCGGTCGTACCGGTGCCGGGAGGCTCCGTGGGAGCGTGTCGCGGCGTTTCACCGTGCCTTACCAGACCGCCGGCAAGTGCACGGCATAGGCGCACGCAGCACGCTCTGGCCGAATCCGTGGGACATACGGCCTGGGAGCGGCGACGACAAACGCCGATGAAACGGTTGTCGGAATGGACCGCCTAGAAGACTGCTGAAAATCTCGGGTTCTGGCCCCGGCTCTGTGGAGTCGGGGCCAGTCTTGTAGGCATGCAGGGGGAATGGGCCGGGGAGTCGGTCGGGCCGGATGT
>NZ_JBSFLB010000031.1:0-112631 GCF_053598835.1 Streptomyces sp. NPDC001070 | reverse complement strand
TCTTCCTGCTAGCACGTCGGTTGACCCGTCCGAGTGAGATCCAGTCTACAGCGGACACACCCGCCCGACCCAGACCCACACCCCCTCACCTGCACCTTCTCCCGGTCGCGCCGCATCGGCCGGACCGAACTGCCGCGAAATGCTTGCCTCGAGACGTTCCAGGGTCTAGCGTCCAATGTCATCAGACAACTCGTCCGATGGCTATGGACGACGCGGCGCGGACCCGCTTCCGCCCACCCGCCCCACCGGGTTCTCCGAAGGCGGTCCGCGTCCCGGAATCCTGACAGTGATTCTGCGCTTCCCGGGGCGGTTTTATCCAGCCTCACCAAAACTGCCCTCCCTCCTCCGAAACCCGTACCTTCAACGCTCCGGGGCGCGGTGCGTCACGCCCGGTGCCGGTCACATCGGACGGAATCTAGAGGTGATCATCGCCGCCGAAACCCGGTTGCCCAAAACTGGCCGCTTTTGCCCCATCCGATCAAGTGATTCAACGTCACGGGCATTGCTCTCAGCACATGCCGACAGCAGATATATGCATCGTCGGCGCCCCCGACCGGACACCGTCCTCACGCTGGTCACTTGCAGCAGAACCCGGGAGTGGTATGTGCGACGAATTCTGCGGGCCGGTCCTCGCGGCATGGCTCGCCCAAGGAGCCGGTGAGGTACAGCACCGGCTCGGCGAATGGGAACTCGCCAAGAACAGGGTGATGCTGCTGCCGGCCGGAGTGGAGTGGGACGCCGTCAGGATCCCCGAACGACCCGGCCACGAGATCCTCGCACGACTGCAGGACGGCGCCGCCCCCGTCGGGCCGGTCATGTGGGACCGGCGTTGCGGGTTCCTGTACATCCTGGTGCCGCCCGGCTCCGAGGACGTATGGTCCCCGCTCGGGCTGCGCTTCCTCACCCGCGGCGGATGGCTGGCCGCCGCCGACCCGCGGCGGCCGGCCCGGCATCCGGCGCTGTGGCTCTATTCCAGGGACGCCGTGCGGCTCACCAGCCCCGCGTATCTCTACATCGCCTGCCTGGAAGTGCTGACCGCCGGCGCGCGCCCCCTTCCGCGCGTTCCCGCTGCCCTGTGAGCCCCGCCGGGCCGCTCAGGCCCGGACCGCCCGCACGCGCGCACGATCCGTACGGTGCGCACAATGCGGCGTAACGCCGGGTGGCGGCGGAGGGCCTCGGCACGGACCGGACTGCCGCCGGGCAGGCGCAGGCTGGTGAGCCGGTGCCGCTTGAAGTACTGCGGGTGGCGCGGCAGATGGCGGCGGAGCCAGTCCTCGGCCTCCGGGCGCAGCGCGGGGTGGGGACGGGTCTGCATGCGGTACCCCGCGGTCCGCGGCCAGCGGGGCCAGTCGAGCGGCGGCCGCCTCCCCGCCGAGGGCGGACGGCCGGCCGACGACGGCCGCGTCCCGCTCCAGGTCGGGCAGGGCGGCGTCGACGAGGGTGAGCGGGATGCGGTCGCCGTTCTCGTACGGGGCGATGCGGTCGAGCAGCAGCCCGGTCCCGACGCGGGCGGCGGGAATGCCGTGGAGCGCGGCGGAGGTGACCAGGGCGGTGGAGGAACAGCCGACGACCAGCCCGGGGCGGTGCCGCGCGAGGAGGACCTCGGCGGCCACGGGCGCATCACGAGGAGACGGCGGCGACCGTCACGTGGCCCGAACAACCCCGCCCGGATGGCCGCCGTGACGGTCGCCGCCGCGTAGGGGGCGGCGGCGAAGAAGACCTGGGTCATCCACTCGTCCTTCGTGTCGCCGCGCGCCCGGCGCGGCATCCGGTCCGGGGCGCGGCGACGGCCGCTCGTGCATCAGCATCACGGACCTGATCCGCCGGATCCAAGCTGCGGCGCCGGATATCACCGGTCCGAGTGATGCGGCACGGAGTGAAGGGGCACCGAGCGGGAGGAGCGGTGCCGGGTACGGCGGCGCAGCGGTGCCCGGGGAGGCTCCCGAGAACTTCCTCGGAAAAAACTTCGGCCGACGTGTCGATCCCCGCGCCGCTCGTTCGACGCGTAGGCAGGAGCGGGGAGGATCCCCGCCGCAAGAGGTACGCAGAAGGAGAACGCGATGCGTTTCATGTCCCTGGTCAGGATCAACGAGGACAACGTCCCCGAGGGCGGCCCCGACGAGCGCCTGATGGAGGAGATGGGCAAGCTCATCGAGGAGATGTCCAAGGCCGGCGTGCTGCTGGACACCGCCGGGCTGCGCCCGACCTCCGAGGGGACGCGGCTGCACTGGGACCACGGGAAGCTGTCCGTCGTGGACGGGCCCTTCACCGAGTCCAAGGAGTTCATCGGCGGCTACGCGATCATCCAGGCGAAGTCGAAGGAGGAGGCCGTGGAGTGGACCACGCGCTTCCTGAAGGTCCACGGCGACGCCTGGGAGATCACCTGCGAGCTGCGGCAGGTCGAGGAGGCCCCGGAGCTCTCCTGACCTCCGCCGCCTCCGGGAACCGGTTGCCCCCGGCGGGAGCGGCTGCTCTGATGGGTGGCTGTGACGGCTTCGGCTTCGGCTTCGGGTTCCGACGACGCCCGCCGGGCGATCGAGGCGGTGTGGCGGATCGAGTCGGCCCGGGTGATCGCCGGTGTCGCGCGGATCGTGCGCGACATCGGCGTCGCCGAGGAACTGGCCCAGGACGCCCTGGTTGCCGCCCTCGAACAGTGGCCGGACGCCGGAGTGCCGGACAATCCGGGCGCCTGGCTGACGGCCGCGGCGAAGCACCGCGCGATCGACCTCGTCCGCCGCAAGGAGGTCTTCGCGCGCAAGCTCCGGGAACTGGGCCACGCCCTGGAGGCCGGGCAGGGGTCCGAGCCGGACTTCGCGGCGGCCGAGGCGGCCGCGGACGACGACATCGAGGACGACCTGCTGCGGCTGGTCTTCACCGCCTGCCACCCCCTGCTGTCCACCGAAGCCCGGGTGGCACTCACGCTGCGACTGCTCGGGGGCCTGACGACCGCCGAGATCGCGCGCGCCTACCTGGTCCCGGAGGCGACGGTCGCGCAGCGCATCGTCCGGGCGAAGCGGACGCTGGCGAAGGCGGGCGTGCCCTTCGAGCAGCCGCACGGGCCCGAGCGGGTCGAGCGGCTGTCCTCGGTCCTGGAGGTCATCTACCTGGTCTTCAACGAGGGCTACTCGGCGACCGCCGGCGACGACTGGATGCGCCCGGCACTGTGCGAGGACGCGCTGCGCCTCGCCCGGGTACTGGCCGCACTGATGCCCAAGGAGCCCGAGGTCCACGGGCTGGCCGCGCTGCTGGAGATCCAGGCCTCCCGCTCGGCTGCCCGCACCGGCCCGGACGGGCGGCCCGTCCTGCTGGCCGACCAGGACCGGCGGCGCTGGGACCAGCTGCTGATCCGCCGCGGCTTCGCCGCCCTCGCGCGCGCCGAGGCGGCGGGCGGCCCGCCGGGGCCGTACGCGCTGCAGGCCGCCATCGCCGCCTGCCACGCCCGGGCGCTGCACGCCCGGGACACCGACTGGCGGCGGATCGCGGAACTCTACGGGGCGCTGGCCCGGCGCTCGCCGTCGCCGGTCGTGGAGCTCAACCGCGCGGTCGCGGTGGCCATGGCGTACGGGCCGGGAGAAGGGCTCGCACTCGCCGACCGGCTCACCGACGAGCCCGCGCTGCGCGGCTACCACCTGCTGCCGAGCGTCCGCGGAGATCTGCTGGAGCGGCTCGGCAGGCACGCCGAGGCCCGCGAGGAGTTCCTGCGCGCCGCCTCACTCACCCGCAACGAGCGCGAGCGCGCCCTCCTGGTCGAACGCGCCGCCCGCGCGAGCCTGGCCGCCCGCGACGGCGGGACCTAGGAACGCGGTCCGCGCGGGGCGGCCGGCCCGGGGGGCACCGTCGTGGCGCCCGCCCCGCGCCCGCGTGCGGCGCCGTCGTCGAGGACGCCGACGACGGGGTGGCGATGGGCCTCGGGACCGCGCAGGGCGTGCAGCATGACGAGCATCAGCAGGGGGCACATCAGGGCCACGGCCAGGATGAAGATCGCGCCGATCGGGACGCCCACACCCACCGCGACCACCACGCCGGCCGCGGCGAGAAGCCCGTACAGCCCGTATCCGCGGCCGTTCGCCCTCGTCCTGCCCATCGCGGCCTCCCGCGGTTTCGCCGATGGCCCGGATTTCATCGTACGGCTCGTGGCGCGCGCCGCATCCGCACGCCAACCGCCCACGCCCGCCGCGGGGGTGACGGACGGGGGTCCCCGGCCGGCGCGCGCCCCCACGCGTCCCGCACGGACTTCCGCGCGCCCTCGTCCCGGGCGCGCGAAGCGGCTGGACATATGTCCCGCTCATGGCATCATCCTGCGATGTGCCGCTCGCGGCGCGGCGGGAACCGGGGCCGCGCGGGGGGGGGCGTCGCCACATGTGGCTGCGGCGGGTCACCGGAGTCCGGAGCACCCTCCCGCACGGCCCCGGTTCCCGCCGCGCCCGCGCACAGGACGTCCATCGTTGTCGACACCCGAGAGGGGCCGGGCATGACCGGAACGGCGAGCCGCTACCTCTATCTCACCCGGCACGCGGAGGCGCTGCCGGACGAGAGCGGCCTGACGGAGAACGGCTTCCGGCAGGCCGCTCTCCTCGGCGAGCGGCTCAAGGGCTCCCCGATCTCCGCCGTCCACCACAGTCCGCTGCCCCGGGCCGCGCAGTCCGCGGCCCTGATCGGCGAGCGGCTGGGGAGCGGCGTGCCCGTGGCGGCCGACGACCTCGCGGGGGACTACCCGCCGTACTTCCCGCCGGAGTCCGAGCTGCCGCCGGACAGCGCGTACTACCTCTCCCGTTTCCTGGACCACTTCAGCCCCGAGGAGCGCGCGTGGGGGCCGCAGCTGGCGACGGAGGCGCTGACCCGGTTCGCCGGGCCGCTGGCGGCGGGGAAGGCGGCCCACGAGCTGGTCGTCACGCACAACTTCCTGATCGGCTGGCTGGTCTCGGCCGCGCTGGACGCGCCGCGCTGGCGCTGGCTCAGCCTCAACCACGCCAACGCGGCCCTGACGGTGATCCGCTACACGCCCGGCCGCCCGACCTCCGTGCTGCTCCACAACGACATGCGGCATCTGCCGGAGGAGCTGCGCTGGACCGGATTCCCGGCCGAGCTGCACTTCTGAGGGCGCCGCCGGATCCGGCCCGGAGGGCGGGCCCCGCGCCCCGCTCGCCCCGGCGCGGGGCCAGGCAGCCGGGCAGGGGTCCCAGTGGCCTATGGCAACGTCCAGCCGGGCAGTGTTAGAAATGTCGGCATGGTCGACGTTTTCGACCGATTCGGGGCGTATCGATGCGGTCACTGACCGAGAAGAGCCCGCGGAGCGTCGCCGGACAGGTCTTCATCCTGCAGGTGGCGATCGTCGTGCTGCTCGTGGCGTGCGGCGTGATCGCGCTCGTCCTGCAGACCCGGCACGACAGCGAGCGCGAGGCCGTCAACCGTTCGATCGCGGCGGCGGGCACCTTCGCGCGCTCCCCCGGCCTGGTGGACGTGCTGAAGGAGCCCGATCCCTCCAAGACCCTCCAGCCCATCACGGAACTGGCCCGCAAGGAGGCCGGGGTCGACTTCATCGTGGTGATGGACACCGACGGGATCCGCTACACGCACCCGATCCCGAACCGGATCGGCAAACGGTTCGTGGGCACCATCGAGCCGTCCCTGCAGGGCAGGGTCTACACGGAGAGCGTGCACGGGCCGCTCGGCCACGAGGTCCAGGCGGTCGTGCCCGTCTTCGACCCCGTCGACGACCCGCACGGCGAGGTCGTGGCCCTGGTGTCGGCCGGCATGAAGGTGAAGAACGTGACCGGTGTGGTCACCCGGCAGCTGCCGATCATCCTCGGCGCCGGGGCCGCCGCGCTCGCCCTGGCCATGGGCGGCACGGCCCTGGTCGCCAAACGGCTGCGCCGGCAGACCCACCGCCTGGACGCGGCCGAGATGACCCGCATGTACGAGCACCACGACACGGTGCTGCACTCCGTGCGGGAGGGCGTGCTCATCGTCGGGGAGGACGGGCGGCTGCTGCTCGCCAACGACGAGGCCAAACGGCTCCTCGACCTCGCCCCCGACGCCGAGGGCCAGCGGGTCAGCGACCTGCCGGGACTCGACCCCGGGACGATCGAGCTGCTGACCTCCCGGCGGGTGGCCACCGACGAGGTCCTGCCCGCCGGGGAACGCCTGCTCGCGGTGAACCAGCGCCCCACGAACGGCCACGGCGGCCCCAAGGGCTCGATCGCGACCCTGCGGGACTCCACCGAGCTGCGGGCGCTGTCGGGCCGCGCAGAGGTCGCCCGCGAACGGCTGAAACTGCTCTACGACGCCGGCCTGGGCGTCGGCACCACCCTCGACGTGGTGCGCACCGCCGAGGAGCTGGCCCTGGTCGCCGTGCCGCGCTTCGCCGACTTCGTCACCGTCGACCTGGCCGACCCCGTGCTGCGCGGCGAGGAGCCGAGCGGGATCGCCGGGTCCGACATGCGCCGCACGGCCGTCAACGGCATCCGCGCGGACGCCCCGCTCTACCCGCTCGGCAAGCTGATCGACTTCCTGCCGTCCACGCCGCAGGCGCGCGGCTTCGGCAGCGGCCGTTCGGAGATCGTCACCGACCTCTCCGCCGACACCGGCTGGCTCGCCCAGGACCCGGAGCGCACCCACCGGATCATCGAGTACGGCATCCACTCGCTGATCGCGGCACCGCTCAAGGCGCGGGGCGTGGTGCTCGGCGTGGCCAACTTCTGGCGTTCGGAGAAGCCGGAGCCCTTCGACGAGGAGGACCTGTCCCTGGCGGAGGAGCTGGTCGCCCGCGCCGCGGTCAACATCGACAACGCGCGCCGCTACACCCGCGAGCACGCCCTGGCAGTCACCCTGCAGCGCAGCCTGCTGCCGCGCGCCCTGCCCGAGCAGAGCGCCCTGGACGTCGCCCACCGCTACCTGCCCGCGCAGTCCGGCGTGAGCGGCGACTGGTTCGACGTGATCCCGCTCCCGGGCAACCGGGTGGCGCTGGTCGTCGGCGACGTCGTGGGCCACGGGCTGCACGCCGCGGCCACGATGGGCCGGCTGCGCACCGCGGTGCACAACTTCTCCACCCTCGACCTGCCGCCCGACGAGCTCCTGGGCCACCTGGACGACCTGGTCGGCCGCATCGACCAGGACGAGTCCGGTACGGGCGTCGGAGCCGGCGTCATGGGCGCCAGCTGCCTGTACGCGATCTACGACCCCGTCTCGCGGCGCTGCGCGATGGCGCGGGCCGGGCACCACCCGCCCGCCCTGGTCCGCCCCGACGGCAGCGTGGAGTTCCCCGACCTGCCCGCCGGGCCGCCCCTGGGCCTGGGCGGCATGCCGTTCCAGACGGCGGAGCTGGAGCTGGAGGAGGGCACCCAGCTGGTGCTCTACACCGACGGCCTGATCGAGGACCGCACCAGGGACCTCGACGTCGGCATGGAGATGCTGAGGCAGGCCCTGGCCGACCACCCGCACCGGCCGCCCGAGCAGAGCTGCCACGCCGTGCTGAAGGCGCTGCTGCCCGACCGGCCCAAGGACGACGTGGCGCTGCTCATCGCCCGTACCCGGGCGACCCCCGCCGACCACGTCGCCGAATGGGACGTGCCCTTCGATCCCGCGGCCGTCTCGGGGATGCGGGCCGCAGTGGCGGAGAAGCTGGAGGTGTGGGGCCTGTCGGAGCTGGCCTTCGGCATGGAGTTGGTGCTCAGCGAACTGATCACCAACGCGATCCGCTACGCCACCGCGCCCATCAAGGTCCGGCTGCTGCTGGACCGGACCCTGACCTGCGAGGTGTCCGACGGCAGCAGCACCTCGCCGCATCTGCGCTACGCGGCCACCATGGACGAGGGCGGCCGCGGGCTGTTCCTCGTCGCCCAGATAGCCGAGCGCTGGGGCACCCGGTACACCCCCGAGGGCAAGGTCATCTGGGCGGAGCACCCGCTGCCCGCCTGGGAGGACGGCGAGGAGGGCGCCGACGAGGCCGGCGGCGCGCGGCTGACGGACGCGGTCGACGCCACGACGCGATGAGGACGCGCCGAGCGGCAGCCGCGGCGCCCGGGCGGGGCGGCGGGCTCAAGGGGGCGTCTCCGCCAGCACGCGGGCCCGGCACCGCGCCGGTGAGCCCCAGGCGGAACGCAGCGCGCGGGCCTTGGTGAGCCACAGGGACAGGTCGTACTCGGCGGTGTAGCCGAGGGCGCCGTGCAGCTGCAGCGCGGTGCGTGCCGCCGCGTAGGCGGCCTCGCCGCAGGCGGCCTTGGCGGCGGCGATGTCGGCCCCGGTCCCGGTCACGGCGGCGCCGTGCAGCAGGGGACGGGCGAACTCGACGGCGACCAGGGTGTCGGCCAGGCGGTGCTTGACGGCCTGGAAGGAACCGACCGGGACGCCGAACTGGTGCCGCCGCCGCACATGCCCGACCGTACGGGCCAGCAGCGCGAGGCCGGCGCCGAGGGACTGGGCGGCGGTGACGAGCGCGGCCCGGTCGGCGGCGCGGGCGGCCGCGGCCGGGACGGCGGGCCCGGCGGCCAGCACCGCCGCGCTGCCGGAATCCGGGCGGGCCAGGCGGCGGGCGGGGTCGAGGGAGGCGTGGACGGGGCCGTGGTCGCGGGCCAGCAGCAGCCGGTCGCCGGTCACGAGCAGGACCGCGTCGGCGGCGTCCGCGTCGAGGGCGTGGCCGCCCTCGGGGGCGGTGAGGGTGAGCACCGCCCGGCCGGCGGCGACACGGGGCAGCCACTCCTTGGCGGGGCCCGGGTCGGGGAGCGCGTCCAGGAGCGCGGCGGCGGCCACCGTCTCGACGACCGGGCCGGGGACGGCGTGCCGGCCCAGTTCGACGAAGGCGAGGGCGAGCTCGACGGGGCGCGGGCCGTAGCCGCCGTACGCCTCCGGGACGGCCAGCGCGAAGATCCCGGCGTCCGCGAGCCGGGCCCACAGCCGCCGCCCCGGGGCGTGGTCCCCCGCCGCCCACGCGCGGGCGGTCGCGGGCGTACCGGCGGCGGTGAGCATGCGGTCCAGGGTGCGGGCGAACTCGGTCTGCTCGGCGGTCGGCAGGAACCTCATCGGCGGCGCCCCTTCGGCAGCCCGAGCAGCCGCTCGGCGATGATGTCGCGCTGGATCTCGTTGGTGCCGGCGTACACAGGCCCGGCGAGGGCGAAGACGTACCCCTCGGCCCAGGGGCCCTCGGCTGCCTCGCCCAGCGGGCCGAGCAGGTCGAGCGCCGTCTCGTGCAGCGCGATGTCCAGCTCGGACCAGAAGACCTTGTTCAGGCTGGACGCGGCGCCGGAAGTGCCTCCGTCGGCGACGCGGGCGGCGTCGGCGTAGGCGGCCAGCTGGTACGCGCGGGCGCCGATCAGCGCGTCCGCGACACGGTCGCGGGCCGCCGGATCCGCGTCCTCGCCGCGGGCGCGCCACAGGGCCGCCAGGCGGCGGGCGGCCGCCGTGAAACGGCCGGGGCTGCGCAGGGTGAGTCCGCGCTCGTCGCCCGCCGTGCTCATGGCCACGCGCCAGCCGTCGCCGGGTGCGCCGACGACGTCGGCGTCGGGCACGAAGACGTCGTCCAGGAAGAGCTCGGCGAAGGCCGGTTTGCCGTCGAGGCGGCCGATGGGGCGCACGGTCACGCCGGGCGCGCCGAGGCCGAACATCAGATAGGTCAGCCCCTGATGGGGGCGCGGCGTCTCGGGGTGGCTGCGGAACAGCCCGAAGGCGCGGTCGGCGAATGCGGCCCGCGAGGACCAGGTCTTCTGGCCGCGCAGCAGCCACCCGCCGTCGGTGCGGGTGGCTGTGGAGCGCAGCGAGGCCAGGTCGGAGCCCGCCTCCGGCTCGGACCAGGCCTGCGCCCAGATCACCTCCCCGCGTGCCATGGGCGGCAGGACACGCTCGCGCTGCTCCTGGGTGCCGTGTTCGAGGAGGGTGGGGGCGAGCAGGCTGATGCCGTTCTGGCTGACCCGGCCGGGCGCCCCGGCCGCGTGGTACTCCTCCTCGAAGACCAGCCACTCGGTGAGCGACGCGCCCCGTCCCCCGTAGGCGGCGGGCCAGGAGACGACGGACCACCGGTCGGCGGCCAGCCGGCGCTCCCAGGCGCGGTGGGCGGCGAAGCCCTCGGCGGTCTCCAGGGAGGGCAGCGGGACGGCGGGGACGTGCGCGGCGAGCCACTCCCGCGCCTCGTGCCGGAACGACCGTTCCCCGGGGGTGAAGTCAAGATCCACCCGCTCCCCCTTCCCTAACAAGTGTTTGGTAGATTAACGTCGGTGGCGTGACTCCACCACCCCCGTACGAACCGGGCCACGCGCTGCTGGCGGATCGCACCGCGGTCGTCACCGCCGCCGCGGGCGCCGGCATCGGCGGCGCGACCGCCCGGCGCCTGCTGGAGGAGGGCGCCCGGGTGGTGATCGGCGACGCCCACGAGCGGCGGCTGAGGGAGTGCGCGGCGGCCCTGGCGGACGAGTTCGGGGCGGACCGGGTGGCCGGGCTGCCCTGCGACGTCACGGACGAGGCCCAGGTCGCGGCCCTGTTCGACCTCGCGGAGCGGCGGCACGGACGGCTCGACGTCGTGGTCAACAACGCCGGGCTCGGCGGCACCGCCGAGCTCACCGCGATGACCGACGACCAGTGGGCGAGGGTCCTGGACGTCACCTTGAACGGCACCTTCCGCTGCACCCGCGCCGCCCTGCGCCGGATGAAGGCCGCCGGGGCCGGCGGCGTCATCGTCAACAACGCCTCCGTCGTCGGCTGGCGCGCCCAGGCCGGGCAGGCGCACTACGCCGCGGCCAAGGCCGGGGTCATGGCGCTCACCCGCTGCGCGGCGGTGGAGGCGGCGGCCTACGGGGTGCGGGTCAACGCCGTCTCCCCCAGCCTCGCCATGCACCCGCACCTGGTGAAGGTCACCACTCCCGAACTGCTGGAGGAGCTGACCGCGCGCGAGGCCTTCGGCCGCCACGCCGAGCCCTGGGAGGTCGCCAACGTGATCGTCTTCCTGGCCTCCGGCTACTCCTCGTACATGACCGGGGAGGTCGTCCCCGTGAGCAGCCAGCACGCCTGAAGCGAGAATGATCCCCGTGCCGAAGACCACGCCGAAGACCGCGCCGAAGACCGCGCCGAAGACCGCCAAGAGCCCCACGGGCGCCGGGGCCCCCTCCGACGGTCGCCGCGCCGAGATCCTCGCGACCGCCGCCAGGGTGTTCGCCGCTCAGGGCTACAACGCCACCACCGTCCGGCGGATCGCCGACGAGGCGGGGATGCTCGCGGGCAGCCTCTACTACCACTTCGACTCCAAGGAGTCGATGCTGGACGAGATCCTGTCGGCCTTCCTCGACGAGCTGTGGGCCGGTTACGACGGTGTGCTCGCGGCCGGCCTCGGCCCCCGGGAGACCGTGGAGGCCCTGGTCACCGAGTCCTTCCGGGAGATCGACCGGCATCTGGACGCCGTCGCGATCTACCAGCGGGAGGCCCGGCACCTGGCGGCGGCCCAGCCGCGCTTCGCCTATCTCGCCGAGTCCCAGCGCAGGTTCGAGCGGCTGTGGCTCGGGACGCTGGAACGCGGCGCCGCCGCCGGGGTGTTCCGCGCCGACCTCGACCTGCGGCTGGCGTACCGCTTCGTCCGCGACACGGTCTGGGTCGCGGCGTCCTGGTACCGGCCCGGCGGGCAGCACAGCCCCGAGGAGATCGCCCGGCAGTACCTGTCGATGGTGCTGGACGGCGTCGCCGTCCGGGAATGACAGAGCGACACTCGTTCACACGGAGGAGCAGTCATGACCGAGGCCTACATCGTCGAAGCGGTCCGCACCCCCGTCGGGCGGCGCGGCGGCGGGCTGTCCGCGGTCCACCCCGCCGACCTGGGCGCCCACATCCTGAAGGCGCTGATGGAACGCTCGGGGGTCGACCCGGCCGCCGTCGAGGACGTCGTCTTCGGCTGCCTCGACCAGGTCGGCCCGCAGGCCGGCGACATCGCCCGCACCAGCTGGCTGGCGGCCGGGCTGCCCGAGGAGGTCCCCGGCGTCACCGTCGACCGCCAGTGCGGCTCCTCCCAGCAGGCCGTCCACTTCGCCGCCCAGGGCGTGCTGTCCGGCACCCAGGACCTCGTCGTGGCCGGCGGCGTCCAGAACATGTCCGCCATCCCCATCGGATACGCCAACCACAGGGCCGTCGAACCGCTCGGCATGACGGCGGGCCCCTTCGCCGGCTCCGAGGGCTGGCGCGCCCGCTACGGGAGCACGCCGGTGAGCCAGTTCCACGGCGCCGAGCTCATCGCCGGGAAGTGGGGCATCACCCGCGAGGCCATGGAGGAGTTCGCGCTGCGCTCCCACCGGCGTGCGATCGCCGCCGCCGACGGGGGCCGCTTCGACCGCGAACTCGCCCCGTACGCGGGCGTGACCGCCGACGAGGGCCCGCGCCGTGACACCTCCCTGGAGAAGATGGCCGGACTCAAGCCCCTGGTCGAGGGCGGCCGGCTGACCGCCGCCCTCTCCTCCCAGGTCTCCGACGGGGCCTCGGCCATGCTCATCGCCTCCGAGCGCGCGGTCCGCGAGCACGGGCTCACCCCGCGGGCCCGCGTCCACCATCTCTCGGTGCGCGGGGAGGACCCCGTCCGCATGCTCTCCGCCCCCATACCGGCGACCGCCCACGCCCTGAAGAAGACCGGCATGACCATCGACGACATCGACCTGGTCGAGATCAACGAGGCCTTCGCCCCGGTCGTCCTCGCCTGGCTCAAGGAGACCGGCGCCGACCCCGACCGGGTCAACGTCAACGGCGGCGCCATCGCTCTGGGCCACCCGCTGGGCGCGACCGGCGTGAAGCTGATGACGACCCTTCTGCACGAACTGGAGCGCACCGGCGGGCGGTACGGCCTCCAGACCATGTGCGAGGGCGGCGGCCAGGCCAACGTCACCATCATCGAACGGCTCTGAGGCCGGGGACGGGGTCCCGCGCCGCGGGGCCGCGCGCACAGGGCGAGCGCCGCGATCACCCGGCGCGCGGGTGGGTCCGCCCGCCACGCGGCGGCCCCGAAGGCGCCTCCGGACATCTCGGCAGCGGCCGGGGCAGTACGACGTACACCGGGGGACGGCCGAGCCTGGCCGGGCACCACCGCACACGCCCGGTGTGCGCGGACTCCGCCGGCGCGGCGGCATGCCGCGCCCTCACCCGGAACCGCCCGGTGTCGGGCACCGCACCCGCCAGCGGCGTCGAGGGCCCGCGTCACCGCCCCCGCGTCATTCCCCCTCCGTACGCGACCCGTAGACCCGGCCCGGGGGCTCCGCCGCCGTCAGCAGTCTCACGGCGGCCTCCCCCGCCTCCGCGGGCGTCCAGCGCGCGCCCCGGTCGGCTGTGGGGCCCGGCCGCCAGCCCTCCATGACCGTGAGGCGGCCGCCCTCGGCCTCGAAGACGCGCCCCGTGACCCCGGCCGAGGCGGCGGACCCGAGCCAGACGACGAGCGGCGAGACGTTCTCCGGCGCCATCGTGTCGAAAGCACCGGCGCCGGGCGCGGCCATGGCCTCGGCGAAGACCCGCTCGGTCATCCGGGTGCGGGCCGCCGGTGCGACGGCGTTCACCCGTACCCCGTAGCGCGCCAGCTCTGCCGCCGCCACGAGCGTCAGGCCGACGACGCCCGCCTTCGCCGTCGCGTAGTTGCCCTGCCCGACGCTGCCGAGCAGCCCCGCGCCCGACGTGGTGTTGACGACCCGCGCGTCGGGGGTGCGGCCCGCCCGGGTCTCGGCGCGCCAGTACGCGGCCGCGTGCTTCAACGGCAGGAAATGTCCGGTCAGATGCACCCGCAGGACGGCTTCCCAGTCGTCCTCGTCCAGGTTGACCAGCATGCGGTCGCGCAGGAAGCCCGCGTTGTTGACCAGGGTGTCAAGACGTCCGAAGGCGTCCAGGGCGGTGGTGACCAGTGAGGCGGCGCCCGCGGGGGTGGCGATGTCGCCGTCGTGCGCGACGGCCGCACCGCCGCGGGCGCGGATCTCGGCGACGACCTCGTGCGCGGGAGCGGCCGAGCCCCCGGCGCCGTCGGGACCGACGCCGAGGTCGTTCACCACGACTTCGGCCCCCTCGGCTGCGAACGCGAGGGCGTGCGCACGGCCGAGCCCGCGCCCCGCCCCGGTGACGGCGACCACGCGCCCGGTGCAGATTCCCGTCATCCAGCCGTCCTCTCGCGTCATCCCGTCCCGCCTCCGTTCCGGGCCGCGGCGAGGAACGCCGGGGGTTCCCCTCCGCCGTGCAGGTGCAGACTGGCTCCGCTGATGTAGCGGGCCCGCTCGGACGCGAGGAAGACGCAGGCGTCGCCCACCTCCCCCGGCTCCGCGAGCCGCCCGAGCGGCACCGTGCGCTCCACCGCGGCGACGCCGTCCTCGTCGCCGTAGTGCAGATGCGACAGCTCGGTGCGGACCATGCCGAGCACAAGGGTGTTGACCCGGATCAGCGGGGCCCATTCGACGGCCATGGAGCGCGCCAGACTCTCCAGGCCGGCCTTGGCGGCCCCGTAGGCGGCCGTGCCCGGTGAGGGCCGGGTGCCGCTGACGCTGCCGATCATCACGATCGCACCGCCCTCTGCTTGACGCCTCATCACCTCATGGGCCGCCAGCGAGGCGTTGAGCGGCGCGATCAGGTTGAGCTCGACGACGCGTGCGTGCCGCTCGGGTTCCGCCTCGCCCAGCAGCCGGTAAGGCGTCCCGCCCGCGTTGTTGACGAGGACGTCGATGCGTCCGTACGCCTCCGCCACCGCGCGCAGGCACTGCGCCGTGGCGGCCGGGTCGCGCAGGTCCACCGCGTGGAAGCGGGCCCCGCCGGGGGCCTGCCGCGGAGGCGGCCGGCGGGCGCAGACCACGACGCGCGCGCCGGCCTCCGCGAAGGCGGTGGCGATACCCGCGCCGACGCCGCGCGTGCCGCCGGTGACGACGGCGACCCGGTCCGACAGATCGACAGTCACGCTCACGCCGGAGTACCTTTCCCCTAACAAACGTTTGGTGGAAAGGTAGCTGATCCTCGCATGACTGTCTCCACCTCGCACCCCGAACCCGGCGTCGCCGCCGTCACCGTCGACCATCCGCCGGTCAACGCCCTTCCCGTACGCGGCTGGTACGAGCTCGCCGACGCGCTGCGCGCCGCCGGCCGCGACCAGGACACCCGCTGCGTCGTCCTGCGCGCCGAGGGCCGCGGCTTCAACGCGGGCGTCGACATCAAGGAGATGCAGCGCACCGCGGGCCACACCGCCCTGATCGGCGCCAACCGCGGCTGTTACGAGGCCTTCGCCGCCGTCTACGAATGCGAGGTGCCGGTCGTCGCGGCCGTGCAGGGCTTCTGCCTCGGCGGCGGCGTCGGCCTGGTCGGCAACGCGGACGCCGTCGTCGCCGCCGAGGACGCCGCCTTCGGACTGCCCGAGCTGGACCGGGGCGCCCTGGGCGCGGCCACCCATCTCGCGCGCCTGGTACCCCAGCACTTGATGCGCACGCTCTACTTCACCTCGCGCACCGTCACCGCCGCGGAACTGCACCGCCACGGCTCCGTCTGGCAGGTCGTGCCGCGCGAGGACCTCGACGCCGCGGCCCTCGGCCTCGCCCGTGAGATCGCGGCCAAGGACGGCGAGCTCCTGCGTCTCGCCAAAGCCGCCATCAACGGTATCGACCCCGTCGACGTCCGCCGCAGCTACCGCTTCGAACAGGGCTTCACCTTCGAGGCCAACCTCAGCGGCGTCGCGGACCGGCACCGCGACGCCTTCGTGTCCGGTTCCGGGAGGCGGCGGTGAGCGGCAAGGTCATGACCGCGGACGAGGTGGCGTCCGCGCTCCGCTCCGGCATGACGGTCGGCATCGGCGGCTGGGGGTCCCGCCGCAAGCCGATGGCCCTGGTGAAGGCCATCCTGCGCTCCGGCGTCACGGACCTGACCGTCGTCTCCTACGGGGGGCCGGACGTCGGCCTGCTGGCCGCGGCGGGCCGGATCCGCAAGCTGGTCGCCGCGTTCGTCAGCCTGGACTCGATCCCGCTCGAACCGCACTTCCGCGCCGCCCGGCAGCGCGGTGCCTTCGAGTTCACCGAGCTGGACGAGGCGATGCTGATGTGGGGCCTGACGGCCGCCGCGCACCGGCTGCCCTTCCTGCCGCTCCGCGCGGGGCTCGGCTCCGACGTGATGCGGGTCAACCCCGCGCTGCGGACGATCACCTCGCCGTACGACGACGGCGAGGAGCTGGTCGCCGTCCCCGCGCTGCGCCTGGACGCCGCACTGGTCCACCTCAATCGCGCCGACGCCCGCGGCAACGGCCAGTACCTGGGCCCGGACCCGTACTTCGACGACCTCTTCTGCCAGGCGGCGGACGCCGCCTATGTGTCGTGCGAACGCATCGTCGACACGGCCGACCTGCTCAAGGCCGCGGGCCCGCAATCCCTGCTGGTGAAGCGGCAATTCGTCACCGGGATCATCGAGGCCCCCCTCGGCGCGCACTTCACCTCCTGCGTCCCGGACTACGACCGCGACGAGGCCTTCCAGCGGGAGTACGCCAGGGCCGCCGCCGACCCCGGCGCATGGGCGGCCTTCGCCGGTCGGCTGCTGTCCGGCGGAGCGGAGGGGCGCCCGTGAATCCCACCCGTGCCGAGTACGCCGTCGTCGCCTGCGCCGAGGCATGGCGCGGCGACGGCGAGATCCTGGCCAGCCCCATGGGCCTGATCCCCTCCCTGGGCGCGCGGCTGGCCCGGCTGACCTTCGCGCCCGATCTGCTGCTCACCGACGGCGAGGCCCTGCTGCTGGACGCGGCGGGCGAGGTGGAGGGCTGGCTGCCGTACCGACAGCACCTGGCGCTGGTCACCGGCGGGCGGCGGCACGTGATGATGGGCGCGAGCCAGCTCGACCGGTACGGCAACCAGAACATCTCCTGCATCGGCGACTGGCACCGGCCCTCGCGGCAGCTGCTGGGGGTGCGCGGCGCCCCCGTCAACACGCTCAACAATCCGACCAGTTACTGGGTGCCGCGGCACTCGCCCCGGGTCTTCGTCGAACGCGTCGACATGGTGTGCGGCGTCGGCCACGACCGGGCGGCGGCGGCCGGCCCGTCGGCCACCCGGTTCCACGACATCCGGCGCGTCGTCAGCGACCTCGGCGTCTTCGACTTCGAGACCCCCGACCGCACCATGCGCGTCCGTTCCCTGCACCCCGGGGTGAGCCCCACGGACCTCCAGGAGGCCACCGGCTTCCCGCTCCCGGTGCCCGCGGACCTGCCGTGCACCCGCCGGCCCGGCGCCGGGGAACTGCGGCTGATCCGCACCGTCCTCGACCCCGAGGGGCTGCGGGAGCGGGAGGTGCGGGGCTGATGGAGACCGCGCTGACCCGGCTCGTCGGAATCCGCCACCCCCTGGTGCAGACCGGCATGGGCTGGGTCGCCGGTCCCCGCCTGGTGTCGGCCACGGCCAACGCCGGGGCGCTCGGCATCCTCGCCTCGGCCACCATGACCCCCGACCGGCTGCGCGAGGCCGTGCGCGAGGTGCGGGAACGCACCAAGGGGGCGCACTTCGGGGTCAACCTGCGGGCGGACGCGGGCGACGCCGCGGAAAGGGTGCGCATCGTCATCGAGGAGGGCGTCCGCGTCGCCTCCTTCGCGCTGGCCCCCTCCCGCGAGTTGATCGCCCGCCTCAAGGACGCGGGAGTCGTCGTCATCCCCTCCGTCGGGGCGCGCCGGCACGCCGAGAAGGTCGCCGCCTGGGGCGCGGACGCCGTCCTGGTGCAGGGCGGCGAGGGCGGCGGCCATACCGGGAACGTCGCCACCACGGTGCTGCTGCCTCAGGTCGTGGACGCGGTCGGCATCCCCGTGATCGCGGCTGGCGGCTTCTTCGACGGCCGCGGCCTGGCCGCCGCCCTCGCCTACGGCGCGGCGGGCGTCGGCATGGGCACCCGCTTCCTGCTCACCTCCGACAGCCCGGTGCCCGACGCGGTCAAGGCCCGCTATCTGGCCGCCTCCGTGCGGGACGTCGTCGTCACCGACCGCGTCGACGGGCTGCCCCACCGCATGCTCCGCACCGACCTGGTGGCCGCCCTGGAGCGCTCGGGGAGGGCCGCCGCCCTGCTGCGCGCGCTGCGGCACGCGGCGGCCTTCCGCCGCGTCTCGGGGATGAGCGCGCACGCCATGGTGCGCGACGGCCTGGCGATGCGGCACGGCAGAAAACTGACGTGGAGTCAGACCCTGTTCGCCGCCAGTACGCCGATGATGCTCAAGTCCGCGATGGTCGACGGCCGCCCGGACCTCGGGGTGATGGCCGCCGGGCAGGTCGCGGGCGTCATCGCCGACCTGCCCTCCTGTGCGGAACTCGTCGAGCGCGTCATGGCCGACGCCGAGCGGACCCTCGCCCGGCTGGCCGCGCTCGGCACGCCCTGACGGGTACCTGGAAGGCCCCCAGCCGGGCGCGGCCGTACCCGGCGCCTGGTTCCGCACGGTGCTCCGCGATCCGCTGGGACGCGGGCACCGTGCCGCCGGCCCCGCCGTGGCCGTCGCCGCCCGGACTGCGGAGGTCCCTCTCCCGGCCGACAATGAGGACATGGCCGCCAACGAGATCCAGCGGAGTTTCGACGAGGCGATCGACTGGTTCACGACGCAGGTGCACGCCGTCCGCGACGACCAGTGGTCGGCGCCGACCCCGTGCAGCCAGTGGTCGGTCCGCGACCTGGTGAACCATCTGACCGTCGAACAGCTCTGGGTGCCGCCCCTGGTGACGGACGGCTCGGCGATCGACGAGGTCGGCGACACCTACGGGGGCGACCGGCTCGGCGACGATCCCGTCGCCGCCTGGGACCGCGCCGCCGCGGCGGCGCGCGAGGCCTTCCAGGCCCCCGAGGCGCTCGACCGGACCGTGCACCTGTCGTTCGGCGACACCTCCGCGGCCGACTACTGTGCGCAGATGATGTCCGACGCGGCCATCCACGGCTGGGACCTGGCACGGGCGATCGGCGGCGACGAGACGATGCCCGGCGGCCTGGCCGCCGCGACGCTGCGCGAAGTAGCGCCGTTCGCGGCTGAGCTGGCCGGGAGCGGCCTGTTCGCCGACCCGGTGGACCCGCCGCCGGACGCCGACGAGCAGACGCGGCTGCTCTGCCTCAGCGGCCGTCACCCCTGACGGCGGCCCGGTCCGGCGAACGGGCCCGGGAGCACTCACCCCACCCGGTCCAGCTGCCCCGGGGAGCGGCGCGCCGCCTTGATCGCGTGGGCCCCGGCTGTTGCCATGCGCACTATGGCGACGACGCATGACGTGACGTCACCGGATGCCCGGCCCCGCGCGCGCCACGCCGCACCGCCGCGCAGCCGCCGGCACTCCGAGGTCCTCCTGCTCGCCTCCCTGGCGGCGCTCTTCACCGTGGTCCAGCTCCTCCTGGTCGTCGCGCCCGGCATGGGCCTGGGCTGGGACGAGTCGGTCTACGTCAGCCAGGTCTCCCCGGACATCCCCGCGGCGTTCTTCAGCGCGCCGCGCTCCCGCGGCGTGCCGGCGCTCGTCGCGCCCGTGGCGCTGCTGACCACGTCGACCCTCGCGCTGCGCGTCTACCTGGCGGCGCTGTCGGGCGCGGCGCTCTTCCTCGCCCTGTGGCTGTGGCGGCCGCTGCTCGGCACCAAGGTGGTGGCGCTGGCCGGGCTGCTCTTCACCGGACTGTGGGTGACCCTGCTGTACGGCCCCCAGGCGATGCCCAACCTCTGGGTGGCGCTGACCGCCCTGATCGCCGTGGGCTGCTACCTGCGCGCGGCGGCGCCGGGACACACCGGGCGGGGCGCGCTCGCCGGCCTGGGCCTGGCGTTCGCCGCGCTGACCCTGCTGCGGCCGCACGACGCCGCGTGGCTGGCCCTCCCGCTGGGCGTGGCCGCGCTCTTCCTCCGCGGCCGGCGCCGCCTCCTGCTGCTCGCCGTCATCGCGGCCGGGGTGCTGCTGGGCGGCGTCCAGTGGGTCGTGGAGGCGTTCACCAGCTACGGGGGGATCCTCGCCCGGATGGACCGCGCGAACGCGATCGAGGGCGGCCTCGGCTGGCACCTGGCCTTCGCCGACCAGCTGAGCACCCTGGATGCCTCCCACACGCTGTGCCGCCCCTGCGACGCCGTCTGGCGGCACAAGGGCGACGCCGTGTGGTGGTTCGCGCTGCCCGTCCTGGTGGCGGCCGGGATCGCCCTCGCGCCGCGGCGCGAGGGTCAGGCGCCCGGGGCGCGGTTCCTGCCCGCGGCGTGCGGCCTGTCCCTGGCGCTGCCGTACCTGGTGCTCATCGACTACGCCGCGCCGCGCTTCCTGCTTCCCGCCTACGCCCTGCTCGCCCTGCCCGCCGCCGAGTGCCTGGTCCGGCTGCCCGCGCGTGTACGGCCTGCGCTGCGCCCCGCCGTCACCGGGGCGGTGATCGCGGTCGTGCTCGCACAGCTCGTCACCCAGCAGATCGTGCTCCACCGCGCCGTGCGGAGCTCGACCATCGGGAACGAGGACTACACCCGCATCGCCGCGGAGCTGCACCGGCTGGGCGTCCGGCCGCCGTGCCTGGTCACCGGGCCCTTGGCCACGCCCGTCGGCTACCAGGCCCACTGCGCGTCCGGCCAGACCGCCGGCCACAACGAGAACCTGACCCCGGCCGGCATCCTGCGGATCGCCCGCAGCCGGCCGGTCGCCGTCCTCACGCCACAGGGCGGTCAGCCGCCCGCCTACGCCCGCGACTGGCCCTCCGCGCCGCTGCCCCACCTGAACTACCACCAGGGCTACCGCGTCCACCTCTCGCCCAGGTGACGGCGACAATGGACGGGTGATCCCGGACGTCCGCCTGCCCTCCCCGCTGGTCGAGCTGCGCGACGACGCGCGGCTGAGCGGACGCGGCATCCGGATGCTCGTCAAGCGGGACGACCTGATCCACCCCGACCTTCCCGGCAACAAGTGGCGCAAGCTGCACCTGAACCTGCGGGCCGCCCTCGACGGCGGCCACCGGTCCCTGCTCACCTTCGGCGGCGCGTACTCGAACCATCTGCGTGCCACCGCCGCGGCGGGCCGGCTGCTCGGCCTGGCGACCACGGGCGTCGTCCGCGGCGACGAGCTGGCCGGGCGCCCGCTCAACCCCTCCCTGGCGCGGGCCGCCGCCGACGGCATGCGGCTGCACTTCGTCGACCGGGCCACCTACCGGCGCAAGGACGAGCCCGAGGTGCTCGCCGCGCTGCTGGACCGCCTCGGCCCCGCCTACGTCGTCCCCGAGGGCGGCAGCAACGCGCCTGCCGTGCGGGGCTGTGCGGCGCTCGGCGAGGAGCTGCGCGGCACGGCGGACGTCGTGGGCGTGGCCTGCGGCACGGGCGGCACCCTTGCAGGGCTGGCGGCCGGGCTGGATCCCGGGCAGCGGGCCGTGGGGTTTCCGGTCCTCAAGGGAGGCGGATTCCTGGCCGAGGAGATACGGCGGCTCCAGGAGGCGGCCTTCGGCGGGCCGCGCGGCCGGTGGCGGCTGGACGACCGCTTCCACCACGGCGGCTACGCGCGCACCACGCCGGCGCTCGAGGCCTTCGCGGAGGACTTCGGCGCGCGCCACGGCTTCGTCCCGGACTCCGTGTACGTCGCGAAAATGCTCCACGGCCTGTTCTCGCTGGCCGAAGAAGGTGCCTTCGCGCCCGGGACGACGGTCGCGGCCGTCGTGACCGGGCGCCCGACCGGTTAGCCTTGCTGGCATGATCCGAGCCGCGACACCTGCCGACGTCCCGGAGATCCACGCGATGATCCGCGAACTCGCGGAGTACGAGCGGGAGCCGGACAGTGCGCGGGCCACCCCGCAGCAGCTCCACGACGCGCTCTTCGGTCCGGATCCGGCCGTTTTCGCGCACGTGGCCGAGGACGACACCACGGGCGCGCCCGTGGGCTTCGCGTTGTGGTTCCGGAACTTCTCCACCTGGACCGGCACCCACGGTGTGTACTTGGAGGACCTGTACGTGCGCCCCCAGGCGCGCGGCGGCGGCCACGGAAAGGCTCTGCTCGCCGAGCTGGCCGCCGTGTGCGTCGAGCGGGGCTACGAACGCTTCGAATGGTCGGTGCTGGACTGGAACGAGCCGTCCATCGCCTTCTACCGTGCGATGGGCGCCCGTCCCCAGGACGAATGGACGGTACAACGACTGACCGGTGACCCCCTGCGCGACCTCGCCGAACAGGCCCGTGTCAACAAAGCGACATCTCTTTCGAATTGAGACCACCGACCACTAGCGACGTTGCGTGCCCGTACGCCTACTATGGGTGACAGTCGTGGGGTGCCGGGCCAGGGCTCATTCACGACGGCGACCGTGCTCCGTCCGGGCGACACCGGGGTACGGATCGCGATAGCGTCGCTGGCGAAGCGAACCAGATCAGTGCAATGCCAATGAGGGCAGTGCGTGTGCCACCTTGGAGGTGAGGGTGTCCCAGATCGCAGGCGAGCCCGGGTCGAAGGACTTCGTCGAGGTCCGGCTGCCCGCGGCGGGGGCCTATCTGTCGGTGCTGCGTACGGCGACGGCAGGACTCGCGGCCCGCTTGGACTTCACCCTCGACGAGATCGAAGACCTGCGCATCGCCGTGGACGAGGCGTGCGCCATCCTGCTCCAGCAGGCCGTCCCGGGGTCCGTGCTGAGCTGCGTCTTCCGCCTGGTCGGAGACGCCCTGTGGGTGACCGTGTCGGCGCCCACCACCGACGGCCGCGCCCCGGAGCGCGACACCTTCGCCTGGACGGTGCTGTCCGCGCTGGCCGGCGAGGTGGACTCCAGCGTGGCCGACGACAAGACCGTGAGCATCGCCCTGCACAAGAAGCGCGGTGCCGGACCGGGACAGCTGTAACGGGGGAATCGCCGTGAACGATCTGGAAGGCAGCACGCCGGGAGTGCGGGGCCGCCCCGTACCCGCCCCTGCCGCGCGGCGGCACGAGGCGCGGCCGCACCCTGGCACCGGGCCGGTGGCCGGCCTCGGGGGCAGTGACGCGGCCGGGCAGACGGATCAGGCGGATCGGGCGGATCGCATGGCGCAGGAGCAGGAGCAGCAGGAGCACGAGCAGGAGCAGCACGAGGAGCACGGGCACGACGCGGCCCACGACCGGGCCGGGGCCCGGGCGCTCTTCGTGGAGCTCAGCAAGCTCCCGCCGGGCTCTCCGGAGCGCGCCGAGCTGCGCAACAAGCTGGTCCGCATGCACCTGCCGCTGGTCGAGCACCTCGCCCGGCGGTTCCGCAACCGCGGCGAGCCGCTGGACGACCTGACCCAGGTCGCCACGATCGGGCTGATCAAGTCCGTGGACCGCTTCGACGTGGACCGCGGCGTGGAGTTCTCCACGTACGCGACCCCGACCGTCGTCGGCGAGATCAAGCGGCACTTCCGCGACAAGGGCTGGGCGGTGCGCGTCCCGCGCCGTCTGCAGGAGCTGCGGCTCGCCCTCACCACGGCGACCGGAGAGCTCTCGCAGCGGCACGGGCGGGCCCCGACGGTGCACGAGCTGGCCGAGCACCTGAAGATCACGGAGGAGGAGGTCCTGGAGGGCCTCGAATCCGCCAACGCGTACAGCACGCTCTCCCTGGACGTCCCCGACACCGACGACGAGTCGCCGGCGGTCGCCGACACCCTCGGCGCGGAGGACGACGCCCTGGAGGGCGTGGAGTACCGGGAGTCGCTCAAGCCGCTGCTGGAGCAGCTGCCGCCGCGGGAGAAGAAGATCCTGCTGCTGCGCTTCTTCGGGAACATGACCCAGTCGCAGATCGCCCAGGAGGTCGGCATCTCCCAGATGCACGTCTCCCGGCTGCTGGCCCGCACGCTGGCCCAGCTGCGCGACAAGCTCCTGGTCGAGGAGTGACGGGAAGGTGACCGGCGGCGCCCTCGGGCGCCGCGGCTCACTGCTCGGCGGTGCGCCCGATCCCGAGGGCGTCCGTGGCCGCGGGGTGGACGAGGAGCACCAGCTCGGCGAGGGCCGCCGCGCCGAGCGCGGCACCTGCGGCGATCATGACGCCTCCGGCCTGCACCATGGTCCAGGCCACGGGGAGTGCGACGAGCTGGATGATCAGGGCGGGACCGCGGCTCCAGCGGCGCGCGTGCCAGAGCCCGAAGGCGGCCGCCAGCGGCATCGCCGCCAGTGCGAGAACGGTCACGCCCCCGGCCTCCGCCTGGCGCGGGCTGTCCGGGTGGCCGAGGATCCCCAGGACCAGCATCGCGATGCCCCAGGCCGCCAGGGCGGCGCCTTCCAGTGCCGCGACCGCGGCCGCCGCCGCGAGGCGGCGCGTACGGCCCGGCTGCGCGGGCTTCTCGTTGCCACTCACCCCAGCAGGGTAGCCGCCGTGACTTGCGGACCAGAGGTGCGGCCCGGTACCGCCCGGTAGGTACGCTGGCGGGCATGCGCGCCCTTCTCGTGGTCAATCCAGCCGCCACCACCACCAGCGCCCGCACGCGTGACGTGCTCGCGCACGCGCTCGCCAGCGATCTGAAGCTGGAGGTCGCCGCCACCGAGTACCGCGGTCACGCGCGCGACCTCGCCCGGCAGGCCGCAGAGGGCGGGGAGATCGAGCTGGTCGTCGCCCTGGGCGGGGACGGCACGGTCAACGAGGTGGTCAACGGGCTGCTGCACAACGGTCCCGACCCCGACGGCCTGCCGAAACTCGCGGTCGTGCCCGGCGGGTCCACGAACGTGTTCGCGCGCGCCCTGGGCCTGCCCAACGACGCCGTGGAGGCCACCGGCGCACTGCTGGACGCGCTGCGCGAGCGCAGCTCCCGCACGGTCGGGCTGGGCCTGGTGAGCGGCACGCCCGGCACGGAGGACGAGGGCGTGCCGGCCCGCTGGTTCACCTTCTGCGCCGGACTGGGGTTCGACGCCGGCGTCGTCGGCCGGGTCGAGCAGCAGCGCGAGCACGGCAAGCGCTCCACGCACGCGCTCTACATACGCCAGGTCGTGCGCCAGTTCCTCGCCGAGCCGAACCGCCGCAACGGCGCGATCACCCTGGAGCGGCCGGGCGAGGACCCGGTGACCGACCTCGTCCTGGCCATCGTCTGCAACACCTCGCCGTGGACCTACCTGGGCAACCGTCCGGTGTACGCCTCGCCGCGGGCCTCCTTCGACACCGCCCTCGACGTGCTCGGACTGTCCCGGCTGTCCAGCGCGGCGGTCGCCCGCTACGCCACCCAGCTGCTCCGTTCGACCCCGGAGCGCGGACCGCAGGGCAAGCACGCGACGTCCCTGCACGATCTGACGGACTTCACCTTGCATTCGCAGGCGCCACTGCCCTTCCAGGTGGACGGAGACCACCTGGGATTGCGAATGAGCGCAACCTTCACAGGCGTTCGCCGTGCACTGCGTGTGATTGTGTAAGCAGAAGGACATAAAGTCCTTTCACTCGAACGTTTAGGCTGCCCTGCACCCCATGGAAGTACGGCTGTGACGGAGCCGACACCGAGGAATCAAAAAAAACTTTCCGGAAGGGGTTGTATCCGCAGCCCAGGTTTGCGAGGCTCTTCCTGGCGATCGGGACAGCCGCTCATCGGGCGTCCTCGGCAGCCGGAATCCTCACCACACCCCAGCGGGACCGCACCAGGAGACTGGGCGATGTCCCGTGTCGTGTCCAGGGATTCGTGAAAGCGTTCACATTCACAAGCAACTTACATGCAACACAAGGAGATGGAGCAGCCATGGACTGGCGTCACAACGCCGTTTGCCGCGAGGAAGACCCCGAGCTCTTCTTCCCTATCGGCAACACCGGTCCTGCGCTGCTGCAGATCGAGGAAGCCAAGGCCGTCTGCCGCCGCTGCCCCGTGATGGAGCAGTGCCTGCAGTGGGCGCTGGAGACCGGCCAGGACGCCGGCGTGTGGGGTGGCCTCAGCGAGGACGAGCGTCGCGCGATGAAGCGCCGCGCCGCCCGCAACCGCGCCCGCAACGCCAGCGCCTGACGCACTCGCTTACCCCCGAGCCGCAGCGCGCAGCACCTCCGAACCGCGCAGCATCGCGACGCGAAGAGCCCCGGCCGCTCCCCGAGCAGCCGGGGCTCCGGCGTTCCCGCTGACGGGCGCCCCACCTGGCGCCGCCCCCTCGTGGCGCCGTCCTCCCGGGCGCCGCCCCTTCCGGCGTCACCCCTCCAGCGGCAGTTCCAGGACGACCGTCGTCCCGCGCTCCTCGGCCGGGACCATGTCGAACGTGCCACCCAACTCCCCCACCACCAGGGTCCGTACGATCTGCAGTCCGAGATTGCCGGCCCGCTGGGGGTCGAATTCCGCGGGAAGCCCGCGCCCGTCGTCGCGCACCGCGATCGCCAGCTTCTCCTCGCGCCGCTCGGCGGCCACCTCGACCGTGCCCTGCTCGCCCGGCCCGAAGCCGTGCTCCAGGGCGTTCTGCAGCAGCTCGGTGAGGACCATCGACAGCGGGGTGGCGACCTCGGCCGTCAGGATGCCGAACCGGCCGCTACGGCGCGTGGTGACCCTGCCGGGGGAGATCTCGGCGACCATCGCCAGCACGCGGTCGGCGATCTCGTCGAACTCCACGCACTCGTCGAGGTTCTGCGACAGCGTCTCGTGCACGATCGCGATCGAACCGACCCGGCGCACCGCCTCCTCCAGCGCCTCCCGGCCCTTGTCCGAGTCCATCCGCCGGGCCTGCAGCCGCAGCAGCGCCGCGACCGTCTGCAGGTTGTTCTTCACCCGGTGGTGGATCTCCCGGATGGTGGCGTCCTTGGTGATCAGCTCGCGCTCCCGGCGGCGCAGCTCGGTCACGTCGCGCAGCAGCACCAGGGAGCCGTTGTGGGTGCCCTTGGGGCTCAGCGGGATCGCGCGCAGCTGGATGACGCCGCCGTTGCCCTCGATCTCGGTCTCGCGCGGCGCCCTGCCGCCGGCGACGGTCACCAGGGCCTCGTGGCTCTTGGTCCGCGAGGGCGCCAGCTCGGCGGAGACGGAGCCCAGGTGGTGGCCGACGAGGTCGGCCGCCAGGCCGAGCCGGTGGTAGGCGGAGAGCGCGTTGGGGCTGGCGTACTGGACGACACCCTCGGCGTCCAGCCGGATCAGGCCGTCGCCGACGCGCGGCGAGGCGTCCATGTCGACCTGCTCGGAGGGGAACGGGAAGGCGCCCGCCGCGATCATCTGCGCCAGGTCGGAGGCGCTCTGCAGATAGGTGAGCTCCAGCCGGCTGGGGGTCCGCACGGTGAGCAGATTGGTGTTGCGGGCGATGACCCCGAGGACCCTGCCCGCACGGCGCACGGGAATGGACTCGACCCGGACCGGCACCTCCTCGCGCCACTCCGGGTCACCCTCCCGGACGATCCGGCCCTCGTCGAGTGCGGCGTCCAGCATCGGGCGGCGGCCGCGCGGCACGAGATGGCCGACCATGTCGTCCTGGTACGAGGTCGGACCGGTGTTCGGCCGCATCTGGGCGACGGAGACGTAGCGGGTCCCGTCGCTGGTCGGGACCCACAGCACGAGGTCCGCGAAGGAGAGGTCGGAGAGCAGTTGCCACTCCGATACCAGCAGGTGGAGCCACTCGAGATCGGAATCGTCGAGGTCGGTGTGCTGGCGTACGAGATCGTTCATGGAGGGCACGCAAATGAGCGTACCCGCGCTCATGGCAAGCGCTGCCATCCAGTCCCCACAAAGGCCTTCGACGGCCTATGATCTGACTGCGCCATCTTGTGGACAGTCGTTAGTGGTCTAGTCCAGAATTGACGCAAAGAACCGAACTTCCATCCTTCCCGCACAGAAGGGTGGAGCGAGGCCGGGGCGCTCTCTGCCCTGACTGCGCCAGGCCTCATGGTCGGCCCTGACGGGCCGCGGGAACCGCACACCCCGCGCGCCACGGGTCGACGGCAGCTCCGGGCTGCGGTGCTGGGCGGGTTGAGGGTCCCGTCCCGGCGCCGCGGCCCGAAGTGGTTTCGGGGCCTCTTTTCCGGTCTCCCGGTCTCCTGGTTCCCCGGTCTTCCCGCTCCCCCGGCCCCTCCCGCCATCGGGTGTCTCCCCCTGACGTACGAAGGGCGTGCGGGCGGATGAGGTGCGCTCACCCGCCCGGCACGCCCGCCCGGACGCCGCCTCAGCGCGTCTCGGTCACCTTCGCCAGCGCGCGCGGCGCGTCGGGGTCCTGGCCGCGGGCGATGGTGACCTCGTAGGCCAGCATCTGCAGCGGCAGGATCTCCAGGATCGGCTGCACCTCCTCGGCGACGCTCTCGGTGGGCAGGACGAAGCCCGCGGAGGCGGCCTCGACCGACGCGCGGTTGCCGACGACGACCAGGTCGGCCCCACGGCCGCGGAGCCGGTCCAGGACCGGCTGGAGGGCCTGGCCGCCCTTGCCCTCGGTGACGATCGCGATGACCGGGGAGACGTTGTCGACCATGGCCAGCGGGCCGTGCAGCAGATCGGCGCCGGAGAAGGACAGCGCCGGGATATAGCTGGTCTCCATCAGCTTCAGCGCGGCCTCCTTCGCGGTCGGGTAGCCGTAGCCGCGCGAGGTCAGCACCAGGCGCTCGGCGAAGCGGTAGCGCGCGGCGAGCGTCCTGACCTCGTCCTGGCGCGCGAGGATCTGCTCCGCGAGCTCCGGCAGCACCTTGGCGGCGCTGCCGTCACCGCCCCGCAGCCCCTCGACGAACAGGTAGAGGGAGAGCAGCTCGGCCGTGTACGTCTTGGTCGCAGGGAGCGCCTTCTCCGGGCCGGCCAGGACGTCGATGTGGAACTCGGAGACCTCGGCCAGCGGCGAGTCGGCGTTGTTGGTCACCGCCAGCGTGATCGCGCCGGCCTCGCGCGCGGCCCGGGTGGAGGCCACCAGGTCGGGCGAACCGCCGGACTGGCTGACCGTGATGACCAGGCAGTCCGTCAGGTCCGGGCGCGCGCCGTAGGCGGTGGTGGTCGACATCGACGTCAGCCCCGCCGGCTTGCCCAGCACCACCTCGACCAGGTACTTCGCGTACAGCGCCGCGTTGTCGGAGGTGCCGCGCGCGGTGAGCAGGACGAAGCGCGGACCGCGCGCGGCGACCTGCTCGGCGATCTCCCGGATCCGCGGGGCGCCCTCCGCCAGGATGCGGCGCAGGACCGCGGGCTGCTCGGCCATCTCGCCGGACATGATCCGGCCCGGCATCGGCTGCTGCCGGGTCGGCGTCGGGGCGGACATTCTGTGGGCCTCCAGGTCGGTCTGGAACGGATGTGTTGCGGCCCTCAGTCGCCGGCCTCCTTGCCCGCGATGACCTCCGCGGCCGCTCGCCCGCACACACGGGCCGCGCCGTGGGTCGCGATGTGCAGCGCGCCGGACGGCGGCGCCTGGGGGACGCCCATCTCCACCACCGCCGTGTCCGGACGGGCGGCGAGCAGCGAGCCCAGCGCCTCGGCCATCCAGGGGTGACGATGCACGTCACGGACCACTGCGACGATCCTACGGTTCCCCGCCGACCGCAGCACATTTCCGGCCGAAGCGTCACCTTCGCGAAAGCTGCCGGTCACCGTACCCGGGAAGATCCGGTCGAGTTCGGCGGCGACGCCCCACGGGGTCTCGTCGCCCACCGCGATGTTGGCGACCGGGGTGAAGGCGGCGACATAGGGCGCCTCTGCGATCGGCAGGTACTCGTCGGTGCGGGTCACGCGCAGCGCGCGGCGGGCCGCGACCAGGCCGATCCCGGGGTCCGGCGCCGTGCTCGCGGGCGCCGCGGACCGCTCGGCGGCCCAGGCGCCCAGCGCCCGAACCCGCCCGGCGGCGTCGGCGAGCCGCTCGCGGGGCAGGTCGCCGTCGCGTACGGCGGCGACGATGGCGTCGCGCAGGGCGAGCACCGTCTCCTCCTCGGCGAGGCCGCCGCCCACGCAGATGGCGTCGGCGCCCGCGGCGAGCGCGAGGACGGTGCCGCGCTCGATGCCGTAGGCGTCGGCGATGGCGCGCATCTCGATGCCGTCGGTGACGATCAGGCCGTCGTAGCCCAGTTCGTCGCGGAGCAGCCCGGTCAGCACGGCGGGGCTGAGGGTGCCGGGGCGGTCCGGGTCGAGGGCGGGCACGAGGATGTGCGCGCTCATGACGGCCTTGGTGCCGGCCGTCAGGGCGGCGCGGAACGGGGCGAGTTCACGGGCGTGCAGGGTGCCCAGGTCGACGTCCACCCGGGGCAGGGCGTGGTGCGAGTCGACGGAGGTGTCGCCGTGGCCGGGGAAGTGCTTGGTGCAGGCGGCGACTCCGGCGGACTGCAGGCCCTCGACGTACGCGGCGGTGTGCCGGGCGACGAGCAGCGGCTCGGAGCCGAAGGAGCGCACGCCGATGACCGGGTTGCGGGGGTCGGAGTTGACGTCGGCGGAGGGTGCCCAGTTGAGGTTGACCCCGCAGGCGGCCAGCCGGCGGCCGAGCTCGGCGGCGACGTCGCGGGTCAGGGCGGTGTCGTCGACGGCGCCGAGGGCGAGGTTGCCCGGGAAGGAGGAGCCGGTGCGGGCCTCCAGCCGGGTCACGTCACCGCCCTCCTCGTCGGCGGCGATCAGGACGTCCGGCCGCACCGCGCGCAGCTGCGCGGTGAGCGCGGCCAGTTGCCCGGGCGACTCGATGTTGCGGGCGAACAGGGCGACGGAGCCCAGTCCCTCGGCGAGCCGGCGCAGCAGCCACTCGGGTGCGATGGTGCCGTGGAAGCCCGGCTGCAGGACGGTGAGGGCGTCGCGAACGAGCGCGTCGGCGTCCGCCGCGCCGTCGTGGATCTGGCTCAAGGTCTCGGTCATCCCTTCACCGCCCCGGCGGTCAGTCCGGCGGCGACCTTGCGCTGCACGATCAGGAAGAAGATCACCACGGGGATGCCCATCATGGTCGAACCGGCCATCATCGGCGCGTAGTCCGTGCCCCGCGAGGTGACGAAGTTGCCGAGCCACACGGTGGCCGTCTGGTGCTCCTGGCTCATGATGAGCATCGCGTACAGGTACTCGTTCCAGGCCTGGATCAGCGCGTAGATCGAGGTGGCGACGAGGCCGGGGGCGAGCAGCGGCAGGATGATCCGGAAGAACGCGCCCATGCGCGTGCAGCCGTCGACCATCGCCGATTCCTCCAGCTCCTTGGGGATGTTGACGATGAAGCCGCGCAGCGTCCACACCGTGAAGGGGAGCACGAAGGTCAGATACGTGATGATGAGCCCGGAGAGCTTGTCGATCTGGTCGATCTGGTTGAGCAGCAGGAAGACCGGGATGATCATCGCGACCAGCGGCACCATCTGCACGGCGAGGATCGCGACGATCACCGCCTTGCGGCCGCGGAAGACGAAGCGGGAGATGGCCAGCGCCGCCAGCAGGCCGATGACCAGGCCGAGGCCGACCGTGGAGGCGGAGACGATCAGGCTGCGGCCGACCGATCCCCAGAAGTCGCCGACGTCGAGGGCGTCGGAGAAGTTCTGGAAGGACAGGCTGGTCGGGAAGAGCTTGGGGTCCGGGTCGATGGCGTCCTTGGCGGGCTTGAACGCCGTGTTCAGCATCCAGTAGACCGGGAAGCCGCCGATCACCACGACCAGCAGGCCGAGCAGGTTGTAGACCGTCCGCCCCTTGCGCCGGGGCCGCCGGGCGGCGCGCGAGGCCGGAGCGGGGGCGGGCGCCGTCGTGGCGGGAGCCGTGTCGAGCATGGTCGTCACTCCACCTCTCCGATCTTCAGCATCTGGCGCATGTAGACGGCCATCACGCCGAGGAGCAGCAGCACGGTGATGACGGCGATGGCCGCGCCGGCGTCGTAGTCGTTGGCGACGAAGGCCTGGTCGTAGGAGTAGGTGGTGAGGACCTGGTACTCGGGCTCGGGGTGGCCGTCGCGCATGAGGAAGACCTGCGGGAAGACGCCCATGTCCCAGATGACCGACAGCGTCGTCAGCATGACGATGATCGGCTTGAGCACCGGAAGGGTGACGTGCCGGAATACCTTGGCGGGGCCGGCGCCGTCCATGCGGGCGGCCTCCTCCAGTTCCTTGGGCACCTGGGTGAGGCCGGCGTGCAGGGTGATGGCGACGAAGGGGATGGCGCCCCACACCACCATGAGGGTGATGACGAGGAACCCCTGCTTGGTGTCGGTGAACCAGTTGTGGCCGCTGAAGTCCACTCCCGGCAGCCGGCTGAGCAGCCAGTTGAGGACGCCGTAGTCGCTGTCGAACATCCACTTGAAGATGGTGATGGCGACGACGACGGGCATCGCCCAGCTCGCCACCAGCACGATGTTGATCAGCGCCTTGACCCAGGGCGAGACCCGCTGGAGCAGCAGGGCCACGGCCATGCCGACGACGAGCGTGAGCAGCACCGCCGCGATGGTGAAGAGCAGCGTGCGCAGGACGACGGCCCAGAAGACGGAGTCCCCCAGGACGTGGGTGTAGTTGGCGAATCCCTGCCAGTCGCCGGGCAGCCCCTGCCAGAGCTCGGCCTGCCCGAACTGCTTGAAGGACAGGGTGACCAGCCGGACCAGCGGATAGCCGAGGACCAGCAGCAGGACGCCGATGGTCGGCGCGAGCAGCGTCCATGGGAGCGCGGCTCCGCCGAAGCGGCGTGGCTTGCGGCCCGGTCCCGCCGGCCGCGAGCGCGGCACCTTGTCGAGAGGTGTGTCAACGGCACTCATCATGTGCTCCTCGGCTACTCCAGTCCCTGGCGTCGCGCCGGGGCCGGCCGCCCTGGGGCGGCCGGCCGGCGTCGATCACTGTGTTGCCCGTGTGCCGGTCAGCCGGCGTTGATCACCGCGTTGATCTGCTCGTCGGCGGACTTGGTCGCGTCCTCGATGGACGCCTTGCCGACGGCGATGTCGTTCAGCATGTTCTGCAGGATCTGCTTCTTCTCGACCTGCAGCCAGCCCGGGGCGGTCGGGACGAACCAGGTGTTCTCGTTGGCGCGGGCCGAGGCGGCCGTGGCCGGGTCGTCCTTCAGCGGGGCGAGCAGCGACTTGGCGTTGGGCAGGTTGCCCTTGGAGATCAGGACCTTCTGGGCGGCCGTGTCGGTGAAGCCGTTGATCCAGTCGGCGGCGAGGTCCTGGGCCGCGGACTTGGCCGGGATGACCAGGTCCGAGCCGCCGATGAAGTTCGGCAGCAGGTCGCCGTTCGGGCCGGGCAGCGCGAAGGTCTCCAGGTTGTCCTTCAGCTTGCCGGTCTTGTCGGTCTTCGGGTCGGCGGCGGCGCCGCCCTCCCAGCTCGCGCCGTAGATGAGCGCGGACTTGCCCTGGCCGTAGACGATGTAGCGGTCGGACTCGTCCTTGTTCTTGTCGCCGTGGAAGTACTTGTCGAGGACGCCCTTCCAGGTCTTCAGGCCCTCGATGGACTTCGGGTCGGAGAGGGTGGCGGTCCACTTGCCGCCGTCCTCCTTGGCCACGTCGCCGCCGGCGTCCTTGACGAAGGCCAGCGCGGTGTACCAGTCACGGCTGGGCTGGTACCAGGCGGAGAACTTGCCGCCGTTCTTCTTCTGGATCTTGTCGAGCGCGTCGGTCAGCTCGGCCCAGGTGGCCGGGGTCTTGGTGACGCCGGCCGACTTGGCGACGTCCTTGCGCCAGGTGCCGACGCGGGCACCGGCGTAGTAAGGCACGCCGTAGGTCTTGCCGTTGTACGTCACCGAGCCCTCGAGGGCGTCCAGCCAGTCGCCGGAGTTCTCGAACTTGCTCTTGTCGATGGGCGCGAAGGCGCCCTTGACCAGGTAGCCGAGGGTCTCGGTGTTGCCCATCTCGACGACGTCCGGCACCCTCTTGGTGGCGAGGACGGCGTCGAGCTTCTGGTTCTTGGCGGTCCACTCGTAGTACTCGTGGTGGATCTTCACGCCCTTGTGCTTGGCCGTGAAGGCGTCGTCCGCCTGCTTGACCAGCTCGGGCCAGTTCTTCTGTGCGTCGACCGTCAGCCAGACGGTGATCTCCTTAGGCGCCGCGGCCTTGTCGGAGCCCTTGTCGTCCGAACCGCAGGCCGCAACGCCGGCGACCATGACGGCGACACCGATCGCCGCGATCAGCTTGCGCTTCACAACACCCTCCCCAGGGCAGTGAGTACCAAGTGGTGTAGACCAGTGCCCGAAGCTTGGCCTAGACCTTTAGGGGTGTCAAGGGTGTATAAGAGCACCGGACGCGTCCGTTACCGGACCGACATCTGGGCTCGTAACGCGATATGAGCCCGGGCCGTGCCACGATGTGAGCCGCGAACGACGGAGGAGCCGGTGACGGCAGCACGACAGCACTCGGGAGCAGAGGCGATGGAGACCGACGGCGAGGCCGGCGCGGCGGTGACGGAGACCGCGGAGGCAGCCTCAGCCGCGGCCGGACGGACCGCGCGGGTGCCCAAGTACTACGGCCTGAAGCGCCATCTACTCGAACTGACCCAGACGATGCCCCCCGGCTCCCCGGTGCCGCCGGAGCGCACCCTGGCCGCCGAGTTCGACACCTCACGCACCACCGTGCGGCAGGCGCTGCAGGAGCTGGTGGTCGAGGGCCGGCTGGAACGCATCCAGGGCAAGGGCACCTTCGTCGCCAAGCCCAAGGTCTCCCAGGCGCTGCAACTCACCTCGTACACCGAGGACATGCGCGCCCAGGGCCTGGAGCCGACCTCCCAGCTGCTGGACATCGGCTACATCACCGCCGACGACCGGCTGGCCGAGCTGCTGGACATGAAGGCCGGCGGCCGCGTGCTGCGCATCGAGCGCCTGCGCCTGGCCAACGGCGAGCCGATGGCCATCGAGACCACCCATCTGTCGGCCAAGCGCTTCCCGGCGCTGCGCCGCAGCCTGGCGAAGTACACCTCGCTCTACACCGCGCTCGCCGAGGTCTACGACGTCCGTCTCGCCGAGGCCGAGGAGACCATCGAGACCTCGCTCGCCACCCCGCGCGAGGCGGGCCTGCTCGGCACGGACGTCGGGCTGCCGATGCTGCTGCTCTCCCGGCACTCCATCGACACGGACGGCGAACCGGTGGAGTGGGTGCGCTCGGTCTACCGCGGCGACCGCTACAAGTTCGTGGCTCGCCTGCAACGTCCGTAGCCACCAAGCGGTTCCCGGGCCTAGTAGATCGTTTCCATACCGCAATGCGGGCAGGTAGTGACGTGCCTCCCGTCCTGACTTTAGATTGCCTGCGCATTACACAGGAGTAAGAGATCAGGACGGAGCCGTAGCAATGTCCGAACCATCCGGAACCTCCGAGCGGCCACCGGTGGTCACCCCCACACGCGTGATCGCCGGTGTCTGCCTCGTCATTCCCTTTGTCGCGATGCTCTGGGTCGGCTCGTACGCGAAGCTGACCCCGGAGTTCATCGGCATCCCCTTCTTCTACTGGTACCAAATGCTGTGGGTGTTCCTGTCCTCCGGACTGACGTACGCCGCGTACGTCCTGGTCCGTCGTGAGGAGCGGGCACGGAAGGAGGCCGCCAAGTGAAGGACGGAGTCAACGGCGTCGCGCTCGCCGTCTTCATCTTCTTCTTCCTGGTCGTCACGGTGCTCGGCTTCCTGGCCGCCCGCTGGCGCAAGGCCGACAACGCCCTGCACCTGGACGAGTGGGGCCTGGGCGGCCGCAGCTTCGGCTCCTGGATCACCTGGTTCCTGCTGGGCGGCGACCTGTACACGGCCTACACCTTCGTGGCGGTCCCGGCGGCGGTCTACGCGGCGGGGGCGGCGGGCTTCTTCGCCGTGCCGTACACGATCCTGGTCTACCCCCTGATCTTCACCTTCCTGCCGCGCCTGTGGTCGGTCTCGCACAAGCACGGCTACGTCACCACCTCGGACTTCGTGCGCGGACGCTTCGGCTCCAAGGGCCTGTCGCTGGCCGTCGCGGTCACCGGCATCCTCGCCACGATGCCGTACATCGCGCTGCAACTGGTCGGCATCCAGGCGGTGCTGGACGTGATGGGCGTGGGCGGCGGCGAGTCGTCCAACTGGTTCGTCAAGGACCTGCCGCTGCTGATCGCCTTCGGTGTCCTGGCGGCGTACACCTACTCCTCGGGTCTGCGGGCGCCGGCGCTGATCGCGTTCGTCAAGGACACGCTGATCTACATCGTCATCGCGGTGGCGATCATCTACATCCCGATCAAGCTGGGCGGCTTCGACGACATCTTCGCCAAGGCCGGCGACGCCTACGCGCAGGTCAACCCGGTCACCGGCAAGCCGCGCGGGGCCCTGGCCCCGGGCGACACCGCGCAGTGGGCGTACGGCACGCTGGCGCTTGGTTCGGCGCTCGCGCTGTTCATGTACCCGCACTCGGTAACCGCCGTGCTCTCCAGCCGCAGCCGGAACGTCATCCGCCGCAACACCACCGTCCTGCCGCTGTACTCGCTGATGCTGGGCCTGCTGGCGATGCTCGGCTTCATGGCGCTGGCCAGCGGTGTCGGTGCCGGGGTCAAGGGCTACAACGGGCAGCTGGCCATCCCGCAGCTGTTCGAGAACATGTTCCCGTCCTGGTTCGCGGGCGTGGCCTTCGCCGCGATCGGCATCGGCGCGCTGGTGCCGGCAGCCATCATGTCGATCGCCGCGGCCAACCTCTTCACCCGCAACGTCTACAAGGACTTCCTCAAGCCGGACGCCACCCCCGAGCAGGAGACCAAGGTCTCCAAGCTGGTCTCGCTGCTGGTCAAGGTCGGCGCCCTGGTCTTCGTCCTGACCATGGACAAGACGGTCGCGATCAACTTCCAGCTGCTGGGCGGCATCTGGATCCTGCAGACCTTCCCCTCCCTGGTCGGCGGCCTGTTCACCCGCTGGCTCCACCGCTGGGCGCTGCTGGCGGGCTGGGCGGTCGGCATGATCTACGGCACCTGGGTGGCCTACGGTGTCGCGAGCCCGACCCAGAAGCACTTCGGCGGCTCCTCCGACACCATCCCGGTCATCGGGCAGATCGGCTACATCGGCCTGACCGCCTTCGTGCTCAACGTGGTCGTCTCCGTCGTCCTCACCTTCGTCCTCAAGGCCGTCAAGGCCCCCGAGGGCGTCGATGAGACGGCCGAGGGCGACTTCACGGCCGACGCCGGCGACCCGGGCGTGCAGAAGGACCTGCCGGTGGTCGCCGGTCACTGACCACCGCACCGGCCACGGATCGCGGGCCGCCGCCCTGGGACGGGGCGGCGGCCCGTCGTCATGCCGTACGGGCCTGCTCGGGGCGGCGGAAGGTGCGGCGGTACGCCTGCGGGGTGGTGCCCACCCAGCGGGCGAAGTGGTGGCGCAGCGTCGCCGCGTTGCCGAAACCGGCGCGGGCGGCGACCGCGTCCACCGTCTCGTCGGTGCCCTCCAGCAACTCCCGGGCCAGCAGCACGCGCTGGCCGAGCAGCCAGCGGTACGGCGTCGTGCCGGTCTCCTGCTGGAAGCGGCGCGCGAAGGTGCGCGGCGACATGTGCGCCCGGGCGGCCAGCTCGTCGACGGTCACCTCGCGGTCCAGGTGGCGTTCCATCCACGCCAGGACGTCGCCCACGGTGTCGCACCGCGCGGGCGGCAGCGGGCGGTCGATGTACTGCGCCTGGCCGCCCTCGCGGTGCGGGGGCACCACCATGCGCCGGGCGATGGCGTTGGCCACGTCGCTGCCCTGTTCCTTGCGGACCAGGTGCAGACACGCGTCGATCCCGGCGGCGGTGCCGGCCGAGGTGATCACCGGGTCCTCGTCCACGTACAGCACGTCGGGCTCCACCCGGGCGAGCGGATAGCGCCGCGCCAGCTCCTCCGCGTGCCGCCAGTGGACCGCGCAGCGGCGGCCGTCCAGCAGGCCCGCCGCGGCCAGCACGAAGACGCCCGAACACACGCTGAGCACCCGCGCCCCGCGGTCGACCGCTCGGTTGAGCGCCCGCAGCAGCTCCGGCGGATACTCCCGGTGCACATAGGAGTCGCCGGCGGGCACCGCGACCAGGTCGGCCTCCTCCAGCCGTTCCAGCCCGTGCGTCGTGCCGATGGTGAACCCCGCGGCCGACGTCAGCGCGGGGCCCTCCGCGGACGCCACGGCGAAGTCGTACACCGGCAGGCCGTCGTCCGACCTGTCGAGTCCGAACACCTCGCAGACCACGCCAAGTTCGAAGGGGTGGACACCGTCGAGCAGCACCGCGGCGACGTTCTGCAGCATGCGTCCAGCATGGCAGAACCCCAGCCGGGGCGGTGGCAGGATTTCGAGGGAGTGCGACAGTCCTGCCACTCCCGGTGGGGCCGCGCGAGGAGCACAGTCGAAGGCATGGAAACCGTCCTCGCCACCGTCACCGCACTGGTCTTCTTCCTGGCCCTGGCGCTCGCCGCCCTGACCGGCCATGTCCACGACTCCCGCGACGGCCACGACTGGCACGTCTGAGTCCGGCGCTCTGTAACCGCATCGGCACAACATCTGGTGGCGTCACGGGCGGGCGCCACTAGATGTATGCTCAACTCCGCTGTCGCCGCAGGGGAAGCCGGTGGGAATCCGGGACTGCCCCGCAACGGTGTGCGGGCGCCTTGAGGCATGCCCGCGAGTCCGAGTACCTGCCGACGGCACCGTCCGGCGCGCCGTCCGGACGGTGAAGTGTCCGGGCCTCGCGGGTTGGGCCGGCGGACGCGCCGCGGCATGCCCTGCCCTGCGTGCGCCCCGTCGCTCCCCCGCGCGTCGCCGCCGTACGAGGGAGAGAGCACACGTGACCATCGCGCCCGCCGCACCCGCCACCGCATCGGACCCCGTCTCACCGGGAACCGGTCTGCTGAGCATCCTGACGGAACTGACCGCGGACCTCCCCGACACCGACCCCGGCCGGGTCGCCGCCGCCGCCCTGCGCGGCCGCAGCGCCGCGGCGGACGAGGCCGAACTGCGGGCGCTGGCCACCGAGGCCGCCGCCGGGCTGATCGCGGAGGACCCGCAGTACTCGCGGCTCGCCGCCCGGCTGCTGAGCGCCGCCATCGCGGAGGAGGCGGCCGGCGAGGGCGCGGTCTCCTTCTCCGCGTCGATCGCGGTCGGCCACCGCGAGGGCCTGATCGCCGACGGCACCGCCGCGTTCGTGGCCGCGCACGCCGAGCGCCTCGACTCTCTCGTGGACGGCGCGCTCGCCGACGGGGCCGACGACCGCTTCGGCTACTTCGGCCTGCGCACCCTGCACAGCCGCTACCTGCTGCGCCACCCGATCTCCCGTCAGGTCGTCGAGACCCCGCAGCACTTCATGCTGCGCGTGGCCTGCGGCCTGGCCGAGGACCACACCGTGCGCTCGGTGGACGAGGTCGCGGCGCTGTACGGCCTGATGAGCCGGCTGGACTACCTGCCCAGCTCCCCCACGCTCTTCAACTCCGGCACCCGGCACCCGCAGATGTCCTCCTGCTACCTGCTGGACTCCCCGCTGGACGAGCTGGACTCCATCTACGACCGCTACCACCAGGTGGCCCGGCTGTCGAAGCACGCCGGCGGCATCGGCCTGTCGTACTCCCGCATCCGATCCCGCGGTTCGCTGATCCGCGGCACCAACGGCCACTCCAACGGCATCGTCCCGTTCCTGCGCACCCTGGACGCCTCCGTCGCCGCCGTCAACCAGGGCGGCCGCCGCAAGGGCGCGGCCTGCGTCTACCTGGAGACCTGGCACGCGGACATCGAGGAGTTCCTGGAACTGCGCGACAACACCGGTGAGGAGGCGCGCCGCACCCACAACCTCAACCTGGCGCACTGGATCCCGGACGAGTTCATGCGCCGCGTCGACGCGGACGGCCCGTGGTCGCTGTTCTCCCCCGCCGACGTGCCCGAACTGGTCGACCTGTGGGGCGAGGAGTTCGACGCCGCCTACCGCGAGGCCGAGGCGGCGGGGCTCGCCCGCAAGACCATCCCGGCGCGCGAGCTGTACGGCCGTATGATGCGCACCCTCGCTCAGACCGGCAACGGCTGGATGACCTTCAAGGACGCATCCAACCGCACCGCCAACCAGACCGCCGAGCCCGGCCGCGTCATCCACTCCTCCAACCTCTGCACGGAGATCCTGGAGGTCACGAACGACGGCGAGACCGCCGTCTGCAACCTCGGCTCGGTCAACCTCGGCGCCTTCGTCGGCGAGGACGGCTCCCTCGACTGGGAGCGGCTGGACGCCACCGTCCGCACCGCCGTCGCCTTCCTCGACCGCGTCGTGGACATCAACTTCTACCCGACCTCCCAGGCCGCCTCCTCCAACGAGCGCTGGCGCCCGGTGGGCCTGGGCGCGATGGGCCTGCAGGACGTCTTCTTCAAGCTGCGGCTGCCCTTCGACTCCGCCGAGGCCAAGGCGCTCTCCACGAAGATCGCCGAGCGCATCATGCTCGCCGCGTACGAGGCCTCCTGCGACCTCGCCGAGCGCCACGGCCCGCACCCGGCCTGGTCGCAGACCCGCGCAGCCCGCGGCGTCCTGCACCCGGACCACTTCGCGACCGAGGCGAACTGGCCCGAGCGCTGGGAGGCGCTGCGCGCCCGCGTCGCCGCCACCGGCATGCGCAACTCGCTGCTGCTGGCCATCGCGCCGACCGCGACGATCGCCTCGATCGCGGGCGTGTACGAGTGCATCGAGCCGCAGGTCTCCAACCTCTTCAAGCGCGAGACGCTCAGCGGTGAGTTCCTCCAGGTCAACTCCTACCTCGTGGCCGACCTGAAGAAGCTCGGCGTCTGGGACGCGCAGACCCGCGACGCGCTGCGCGAGTCCAACGGCTCGGTCGAGGGCTTCAACTGGATCCCCGCCGAGGTGCGCGAGCTGTACCGCACCGCGTGGGAGATCCCGCAGCGCGCCCTGATCGACATGGCCGCGGCCCGCACCCCGTACCTCGACCAGAGCCAGTCGCTCAACCTCTTCATGGCCGCGCCCACCATCGGCAAACTAAGCTCGATGTACGCCTACGCCTGGAAGCAGGGCCTGAAGACGACGTACTACCTGCGCTCCCGCCCCGCCACGCGCATCGCGCAGTCCGCCCGCGCGGCCGCCCCCGTCCCGGTCCAGGTGACGCCCGACGCCGACGCGATCGCCTGCTCCCTTGAGAACCCCGAGTCCTGCGAGGCCTGCCAGTGATGAGCTCCACCAAGAACCTGCTCGACCCGGGCTTCGAACTGACCCTGCGTCCGATGCGCTACCCGGACTTCTACGAGCGCTACCGGGACGCCATCAAGAACACCTGGACCGTGGAGGAGGTCGACCTCCACTCCGACGTCGCCGACCTCGCCAAGCTCTCCCCCGGCGAGCAGCACATGATCGGCCGCCTGGTGGCGTTCTTCGCCACCGGTGACTCGATCGTGGCCAACAACCTCGTGCTGACCCTGTACAAGCACATCAACTCCCCCGAGGCGCGGCTGTACCTGTCGCGGCAGCTCTTCGAGGAGGCCGTGCACGTCCAGTTCTATCTGACGCTGCTCGACACCTACCTCCCCGACCCGGAGGAGCGCGCCGCCGCCTTCGACGCGGTGGAGAACATCCCCTCCATCCGCGAGAAGGCGCAGTTCTGCTTCCGCTGGATGGACTCGGTGGAGTCCATCGACCGCCTGGAGACCAAGGCGGACCGCCGCCGCTTCCTGCTCAACCTGATCTGCTTCGCGGCGTGCATCGAGGGCCTGTTCTTCTACGGCGCCTTCGCGTACGTCTACTGGTTCCGCTCGCGCGGTCTGCTGCACGGCCTGGCCACCGGCACCAACTGGGTGTTCCGCGACGAGTCGATGCACATGGACTTCGCCTTCCACGTGGTCGACACCGTCCGCCAGGAGGAGCCCGACCTCTTCGACGAGGAGATGGGCAAGCAGGTCACCGCCATGCTCGAGGAGGCCGTCGAGGCCGAGCTCCAGTTCGCCCGCGACCTGTGCGGCGACGGCCTGCCCGGCATGAACACCGACTCCATGCGCGAGTACCTGCAGTGCGTCGCCGACCAGCGCCTCGTGCGCCTCGGCCTGCCGGCCCGCTACGGCTCGGAGAACCCGTTCTCCTTCATGGAGTTGCAGAACGTCCAGGAGCTGACCAACTTCTTCGAGCGCCGCGCCTCCGCGTACCAGGTGGCGGTCGAGGGCACGGTCTCCTTCGACGACGACTTCTGATCAGCCGCACGGGCGGGGCCCGGCCGGATCGGCCGGACCCCGCCCGCGGTCACTTCAGGGCGACCGCGTCGGCGGCCGAGGTCATCCGGGCCGTCGTGGTCGTGCCCGGGAAGAACCAGCGCCAACTGCCCGCCGCGGGGGCGGTCACCTTGGTGCTCAGGCCACCGGTGCTGCTCGTGGTGGCCGTCTTGACGGTGCTCCACTTCGTGGAACCGGTCTTCTTGAACTGCAGCTTCACGGACTGCCCCGCGAAGCCGTGGTACTTCAGGTCCTGCCAGCTCGCCCGGGTGAGCTTGCCCTTGACCGTGAGCGTCCCGCCCTTGGCGACCGGCTCCGGGCCCGCGTCGGTGGTGAGCACCGAGGCGCGCTTCACCTTGAACCGGGCGATGTCGTCGCTGATCCAGTAGTCGCCGTCGTTCGCCTTCACTGTGGCGTTGACCTGCCAGACGCCCGCGACCTGGTTGGCGTTCCAGCCCGCGTTGCCCGCGCCGTACGAATGGATCGTCTCCGGGTAGATCTTCATCGTGGCGGTGCACACCGACGTGGTGGCGCTCTTCTTCTCACAGCGGGTTCCGGTCCAGTCGACCGGACCGTCCGCGTGTGCCCTGCTGAAGGCGGAGACGTCGGAGACGCGCTTGACCCCCGAGTCGTCCCTGATCGTCATGGCGATCGGGAACTCGATGGTCTTCTTCGTCCCGACGATCACGTTGGTGCCGTGGTCGACCACGGTCTTGATGACGCGGATGTCCCCCCGCCCCTCGGCGTGCGCGGCCGGCGCCATCAGGACCACCATCGCCGCGGCACCCGCCGCGGCGGCCGCCAGCGCTCTGTGTCGCATATCCCTCCCCTGTTCGCCCCGGCGCGATCATGCCGGGGGACGAACAGGTTAACGGCAGGACCGATCAGTCGTTCGGGACGGTCTCGTACTTCGGCGTCGACTCCGCCATCTGCTTCAGCGCGTCCTTGCGGTCCCGCTTGGAGAGCCGGTCGATGTAGAGGTAGCCGTTGAGGTGGTCGGTCTCGTGCTGGAGGCAGCGGGCGAAGAAGCCGGAGCCCTCGACGACGATGTCGTTGCCGTGCAGGTCCTGGCCGCGGCAGACCGCGTAGTCGGGGCGCGGCAGCTCGGCGTAGGCGCCGGGGACCGACAGGCAGCCCTCGTTGCCGTCGTCGAGGACGCGGCGCTCGGCGGGGAGGTCGTCGATCACGGGGTTGACCACGTGGCCGACATGGCGGACCCCGTCGTCGTCCGGGCAGTCGTAGACGAAGACCCGCAGGTCCACGCCGATCTGGTTGGCGGCGAGGCCGACTCCCTCGGCGGCACGCTGGCTGGCGAACATGTCGTCGACGAGGGCGGCCAGGTCGTCGTCGAAGGACGTGACCGTCTTGCACGGGCGGTGCAGGACCGGGTTGCCGACGACCGTGATGGGACGGGCCGTGCCGCGGGCACGGTGGGCCGCCTCACGCTCCTCGGCGTCCGTCACGTCGTCGGTGAATGCGGTCTGCTCGGTGTCCTGCTGCGACATGGTCCGTCGTACGCCTTCCTGGGGCCTTCTCGAAAGCTCGATAGCCCATCAAGGGTACGTGCCCGCGACGGGGTCAGCAGACCTCTTCGAGATCGCGCCAGTCCCGGGTGTCCGGGCTGTCGGCGACCCAGCTGTCCAGCAGCCCCCGCACCAGCCCCACGGGGGCGGCGATCCCGCACTCCCGCTCCGGGGCCCACAGGGCGCCCGGGCTGCGGTGGCTGAGGTGCCCGGGGTGGCCCGGCTCACCCTGGTCGTGCGGGTCGCGGGAGGCGTCGGAGCCGTCGTCGGTGGGCATGCGGCTCTCGGAGCAGGTGCGGCACAGCAGCCGGACGGAGGACGACCAGTCCTCGGCGGCGTAGCCCGCGTCGGCGGCCAGCTGCTCCAGGGCGTCGCGGTCCGCCTCGGTGGCCGCCTCCAGCAGGACGAGCCAGGTCGGCACCGGGGAGGGCGCCCACAACTCGATCTCGTCGAAGACGGGGTAGGTGGCGCCGTCGGCGGTGCGTCGCTCACCGTGCGGCACGCCGTCGTGGAGGACGACCTCGCCCCAGCGGCGGCCGGAGGACGGCAGCGGGATGCTCAGCACCTCGATCCGGGCCGGGTCGATCCGGCGGCCCCAGACCACCTCGGCCTCGCCCTCCGGGGAGAGCCGTACCGCCGAGCTGCCCAGCTCCATCTCGATCGGGCCGACGCCGGCCGTGTCGGGCCGCAGCCCGTACGCCTGCCAGGCGCGGCGGGCCAGCGGCCAGTCCTGCAGGGCGGTGGCGGCGATGCCGACGTTCCACCAGTCGGGGGCGCCGGGCGCGCGGTCCAGCAGGGCGACGGCCCGCAGGCCGGTGGTGCGGGCCTGCTCCCAGTCGTGCCGGAACTTGTGCAGCAGCGCGAGGTTGTACCAGGACTCCGAGCGCCACGGCTCCAGATCGGCGGCACGGACGAGCAGCGCACCGGCGTCCTCGTACCGCCCGTCGCTGATCAGCGTGAACGCCCGGTCGGTCGCCTGCCGCCACGTGGCGGAGGGCCGATGGCGTGCCCTGCCGAAGATCCTCAACGTGTCCCGCCTGCCGTTCGCGTTCGCTGGTGCCCCACGGTGCCCCGTCCGTTCCCCCACGTCCCGTGCTCAGCGGTGCTCATCAGTCCTCCTTGCCATCGGCAGGGCCTGTCACACACGGCCGGGCTTGCCGGTTTGGCAGCATGGGCGCCATGGTGTGCCTCTTGAGCGCTCTGCGCCCCTGCGGGCATCCAACCATGCCCCTTGGTGCGCCCGCTCATTACCGGCCGGTTCACTGCCCGGCCCGGGCAATGACCCTGGTCAGCGCCTCGACCACGCGAGGGTCGTATTCGTGCGCGGTGTCGAGGCGTAACCGCTCCAGCGCCTGCAGCCCCCGGCCCACGGCCGTACCGCCCCCGGCCAGGTCCTCGTAGGCGTTGGCCGTACGCACGATGCGTCCGGCGAGCGGCTGGTCGCGGTACGGATCGGCCTGGCCCTCCACGATGCGCGCCACTTCCTCCGGGGCACCCGTACGGCGTACGACCTCCGCACCGAGCAGCGCGATACGGCGGCGTTCCACCTGATCGAGGGACGAGGTGGCGCCGCCGGGCACGGGGTCGACGAGGGAGAGCTGGCCGATGTCGTGCATCAGCGCGGCGTGCTCCAGGGCCGCCAGCGCCCTTCCGCCCAGGCCCAGTTCCCTGCCCATGGCGTGGCTGAGCGCGCTGACCCGGCGGGCGTGCCCCACCGGGGTGTAACCGGCGACCTCGGTGGCGCGGGCGAGCGAGGTGATCGTCTCGCGATGGGTGGCCCGGATCGCGGCGTGCCGGCGGAAGGCCGTCTGCGTCAGCAGCAGGGGCACCCCGCACACGGGCAGCGCCCAGAGCCCGGCGGCCTGCTCCGCCTGCGCCAGCACGACCCCGCCGGCGCACACGGCCGAGCCGACCCCGGGGAGGGCGGCCAGTTCGTCGCGGAGGACGGAGGTGAAGGGGTGCCGGGTGCGGGCGGCGCCGAGCGCCGCGGCCAGCACGGCGTCGCAGAGGATCGTGCTGGCCAGCAGCAGCACCGCGTAGCCCGGATGGCCGCCGCTCCCGCCGTACAGCGGCTGGGCGGTCGCCGCGGCGAAGGCCACCGTCAGCACGCGCCGCGCGGCCGCGTCCCGGGGCGCGCCCCGCAACTGCCCGGCGACCACCGCGGCGGCGGACACCGCCACGACGACCGCCACCGCCTCGGCCGCGAGCAGCGCGTACGCCAGGGCCCCGGCGAAGGCCACCGGAGCGGCCTCCCGGCCCTCCGGCTCCGGGATCCGGAAGACCTCGCCGACGACGATGAGCGCCCCGAACGCGGCGGCCGCGGCGGGGTCGGCCACGCCGTGCGCCGCGGTCCAGCCCACGCCCGCGGCGCCCGCGGCCACCGCGAGCCCGTGGACGGCGAGGACGACGTGGGGCGTGCGTCTGCGATGGCGGCGGTGGTCGCCGCCGCGGCGGCCCGGTGCGCTCACGGGCGCGGCTCCGGCGTGCGGCGGGACGGGGCCTCGCGGCGGGCGTGGCGCCGGGCCTGTGCGGGGGCGAAGGGTTCCGGCTCGTCGGCGGTGACCGCCGGGTTCCAGCCCTCCCGGCGGACGGCGCGGACCAGGGCCTGCACCATGAGGGGGTCGAAGTGGGTGCCGGCGCAGCGGCGCAGCTCCCCCAGGGCGTCGTCGACCCCGCGGGTGACCTGGTAGGCGCGGGTGGAGGTCATCGCGTCGAAGGCGTCCGCCACGGCGACGAGGCGCGCGGAGGACGGGATGGCCTCGCCGGCCAGGCCGTACGGGTAGCCCGAGCCGTCGAGGCGTTCGTGGTGGTGGAGGATGGCCGTGCGGGCGTCGTCGAGGAAGGCGATGCCGCGCACCATCTCGTGGCCGTAGCCGGGGTGCAGTTCGATGATCCGCCGTTCCTCGGGGGTGAGCGGGCTGTCCTTGCGCAGCACGCGGGTGGGCACGCCGAGCTTGCCGATGTCGTGCAGGATGCCCGCCAGCCGCAGGGCCTCCACCCGCTCGGGGGGCAGGCCGATCTCGCGGGCGATCAGCGCCGACGCCCGGCCGACGCGTTCGCTGTGGCCGCGGGTGTAGCGGTCCTTGATCTCCACCGCCTGCACCAGCGCGCGCACCGTCGCCTGGTGGGCGGCCCGCTCGCGGTGCGCCTGGCCGACGACCCAGCGGGCGATGTGCGTCGGCAGCAACGCCAGGACGGCGGCCACGGCGCCGTACGGACCCTGCCAGAGCACCGCCGCCACGAGCCCCACCAGGCCGTAGGTGAGCTGCGGCGCGAGCGGGCCGAGCAGGGCCTCCCGCCAGGCCGCGCCCGGGGCCGTCCGCTCGGCGGTGATCAGTACGCCCGCGGTGAGCGCGGCGGAGACCAGGCAGAAGGCGAGGACGGCCGCGAGCGCGGGCACCAGGAGACCCGGCAACCGTGCGAAAGGGCCGTCCCCGAAGGCCGCGCGCACCTGCGCCGCGGCGCCCGTCGCCAGGGCGAGCTGCCCGGCGTGCCACACGCGGCGCACCGGCCGCGGTTCGCCGCGGACCGGCGAGGCCAGCGCGCCGGGCACGGACACGAGCGCGGCCGCGCCCGGGGGAAGCAGGAGCACGGCCGCGAAGAGCACCGGGGGCAGGGAAGCCCCCGCCCGTTCCCCTGCCGCGTACAGGACGGCCAGCGCGGCGGCCGTGGCCCAGGGGGTGCCCCCGTAGGTGCCGGTGACGAGCGCGCCGCACGCCGACACGACGACGACCGGGATGTAGACCCGTGCCGCCGGTGGGAGCACCCGGACCGTCCGCATCGCACGCACCCCACCGAGGCTAGGCGCGCGGCCGCCCCGCGGTGGGCGAGCGGCCGCGATTCCCGCCTTCGGGTGATCCCGGGTGACCTGCCGGCGCGGTGTGCGTCAGGTGGCCGGCGAACCGGTCGGGGTGCTGTCGCCGTCGGCCGGCTCCGGCACGGGCGCGACCTCGCCGGTCCGGATCAGCTCGATCCGTGTGAGCACCTTGGAGCGCAGGTCGGTGGGCACGTCGTCGTGCCCGCAGCAGCGCTTGACCAGCTTCTTGACGGCCTGCTCGAGGCCGTACTTCTCCAAGCAAGGGTGGCACTCGTCGAAGTGCTGCTTGAACTTGGCGCAGGCGTCGTCGGACATCTCGTTGTCCAGGTACTCGTAAAGGTGTTCGAGTACCTCGGAACAGTCCGTCTCATGCGGGTTGCCGCAGCTCATGTGCCCGAGCCCTTCTCATCTCCCGCGCCCGCCGGGACCAGTCCGCGCTCCCGCGCGTAGTCCTCCAGCAGCGAGCGCAGCTGCCGCCGCCCCCGGTGCAGACGGGACATCACCGTACCGATGGGCGTACCCATGATGTCGGCGATCTCCTTGTAGGCAAAGCCCTCGACGTCCGCGAGATAGACCGCGATCCGGAATTCCTCCGGGATCGCCTGCAGTGCCTGCTTCACGTCCGAGTCGGGGAGGTGGTCCAGGGCCTGCGACTCCGCGGAGCGCAGACCGGTGGACATGTGCGACTCGGCGCGGGCCAGCTGCCAGTCCTCGATCTCCTCCGTGCCGCTGCGCTGAGGCTCGCGCTGCTTCTTCCGGTAGGAGTTGATGAAGCTGTTGGTGAGGATGCGGTAGAGCCACGCCTTGAGATTGGTGCCCTCACGGAACTGGTGGAACGACGCATACGCCTTCGCGTACGTCTCCTGCACCAGGTCCTCGGCATCGGCCGGGTTGCGGGTCATGCGCAGCGCAGCCGAGTACATCTGGTCCAGGTACTCCAGGGCGTCCCGCTCGAAGCGCGCGCTGCGCTCGACGTCGGACTCCTGAGTCACCTGCGCCTCATGCACCTCGGATGAGCTGTCATCGGTGCCGCTGACCGGACCCACCTCCTCCACGACGGTCACGGGGCCGTAAGCGGACCCCACGACATCGGAGGATATCCCGGGCGGGATCGGCGTGCTGGTCTTGCCCGCCGCACCACCCATCGCCGGCCACTCGGGCCAGACCAGATAGGGCGCCTCGGCGCGGGATTCCGAAGGTGCCGCGCGCAGCGCGTCGCCAGAGGACTGGCGGCGGGCGGCGGGTGGGCATGCGGCTGGGACCATGCGGCTGCCTTCCTCACTGTGCGTACGTTCTTCCGTGTGGACGCCTGGCACAACACGGGCCGCGCACGGCTCATTCCCGAAGCGTGGGCAGTTCCTCCAGCCAGCCCAGCGCCGCGTCCGTGATGACGCTCAGTGCGGCCTCCTGGGTGACGTCCGCGGTCTTCGGCACGGCGAAACCGTGATCGCCGTACGGCACCTCGACGGGCTCGTGGCCCTCCGGGAACTCCTCCGGCCGCCCGAAGGGGTCGCGCCCGCCCTGCAGCACCAGTACCGGCACCCCGGCCCCGGTCAGCTCGCCGGCCCGCGACTTCTCCGGCCTGCCGGGCGGATGCAGGGGGAAGGACAGCGCCAGCACCGCGACCGCGCCGAGCTCCGCCGCCGTACGGCAGGCCACCCGCGCCCCCGCGCTGCGGCCCCCGGCGACGACCGGCAGGCCCGGCTCCGCGAGGGTGGGCCACACGGCGGTCCAGGCGGTGTCCAGGGTCTTCGGTGCCGGTGCCACCTTCTTGCCCGCCACCCGCCACGGCTGCTCCACGAGTGCGACCGTCCAGCCGCGCGGCGGCAGGGCCGCGGTCAGGGCCCGCAGGTCCCGGGCCTCGATGCCGCCGCCCGCGCCGTGGCTCAGCGCCACGACGGCGCGCGCCGCGCGGGCCCGGTGCCAGGTGACGCGGGCCTCGCCCACGGGGGTCGGCACGGTGTCGATGATCTCGCTCACAGCCGCCAGTCTGGCACCGCGGGCGGTCAGAACAGCGTCGCCTCTTCGGGGGCCTCGATCGGCTCGACCAGCTCGGGCCCGTTGTTGCGGACGTTGCTCACCTCGGTGCGCACCGGGTAGGCGCGCAGCAGTCCCGGCCGCGGCGGCACGAGCAGCCCGCGCAGGTCCTCGACGTCGGTGCGTGCGGGATCGAGCCAGTCGCCCCAGTGCTCCGGAGTGATCCACAGCGGCATGCGCGGGTGGATCTCGGCCAGGGAGCGCGGGCCTCCCGGGCGCTCGCCGGCGTCGGCGAAGGGCTCGGTCTCGGCCTCGGTGGTGATGACGGTGCAGGTGACCCACCAGGCGCGCGGGTGATCGTCGGGCAGGGTCCGGTCGCGCCAGAACTCGTAGAGCCCGGCCATCGCGAAGACCGAGCCGTCGATCGGGGTGACGAAGTACGGCTGCTTGCGCGGCCGCTTCTTCTTCCCCTGCTCCTCCAGCTGCCGCTCGTCCTTGCCCGTGACCCACTCGAAGTAGCCGTCGGCCGGGAGCAGGCAGCGGCGCGAGGCGAAGGGCCGGCGGTAGGAGGACTTCTCGTGCACGGTCTCGGCCCGCGCGTTGATCATCTTGACGCCGACGTCGGGTGACTTGGCCCAGCTCGGCACCAGCCCCCAGCGCAGGGTGCGGAGCTGCCGGACGATCTCGCCCGTCTCCTTGTCGGGCCGCTCCAGCACCGCGTAGGTGCTGTCGGTGGGCGCGACATTCCAATTGGGGTCCAGCGCCTCGGTGGGATCCCATTTCCGCACGTCGAACAGCCCGACGAGATCCTCGGGCCTCCGGCTCGCTGCATATCGACCGCACATGAGTGCCAGATTGCCACGGCGGGGACACAGCCGGCCGTCGTATGGTGCGGGATCGTGCAGCTCATCGACTCCATCCTCGGCACCCAGCCCGCGCCCTCCCCCTGGCTCGTCGGCGCCACGGCGGCCGTCGCGCTGGCCGCGGTGCTGCCGCACGCCATATGGCGGCTGTCCCGCAACGCGATCACGATCGCCCACGAGGGCGGCCACGGCCTGGTCGCCCTGCTGTCCGGACGCCGCCTGCAGGGCATCCGGCTGCACTCGGACACCTCCGGTCTGACCGTGTCCCGGGGCAAGCCGTACGGCCTCGGCATGATCCTCACCGCGGTGGCCGGCTACACCGCGCCGTCCCTGCTGGGCCTGGCCGGGGCCCTCCTGCTGGCGGCGGGGCACATCACGGCGCTGCTGTGGGGCGCGACGGCCCTGCTGCTGGTGATGCTGGTGATGATCAGGAACGCCTACGGGGTGCTGACCGTGTTCGTCACCGTCGGGCTCTTCCTGCTGGTCTCCTGGCTTACCGAGCCCGGAGTGCAGGCGGCCTTCGCGTACCTGGTGGTGTGGTTCCTGCTGTTCGGGGGTGTCCGGCCGGTCCTGGAGCTCCAGCGCAAGCGGCGCGGCGGAGCGGCGCCCGGCTCGGACGCGGATCAGCTGGCACGGCTGACGCACACCCCGGCGGCGCTGTGGATGCTGTTGTTCTACGCGGTGGCGCTGCTCGCGCTCCTCGGCGGCGGGCGCTGGCTGACGGGTCTGTAGGCCTTGCGAGCGGGTATCTGTTTCCTTCAGGTTTCGTCCGCTTTGTGAGCGATTCGCCCTCTCGTTGAGCCACTACGCTTGGGGCCATGACCGGTAACCCCGCGCACACCGCCCCGTGGCCCGCGCCGCTCGCGTCCTCCCCCGTCGACGCGACGGTCATCGTGCCCGGATCCAAGTCGGTCACCAATCGCGCCCTGGTGCTCGCGGCCCTCGCCTCGGAACCGGGCTGGCTGCGCCGCCCGCTGCGCAGCCGCGACACCGTGCTCATGGCGGACGCGCTGCGCGCCATGGGTGTCCAGATCGACGAGGTGGTCAACCCCTACGGCGGCGAGGCGTGGCGGGTCATCCCCGCGGGTCTGCACGGCCCCGCCACCGTCGACGTCGGCAACGCCGGGACCGTGATGCGCTTCCTGCCGCCGGTCGCGGCGCTCGCCGACGGCCCGGTCCGCTTCGACGGCGACCCGCGAAGCCACGAGCGCCCGCTGCACGGCGTCATCGACGCGCTGCGCACGCTGGGCGCCCGGATCGACGACGAGGGCCGTGGCGCGCTGCCGCTGACCGTGCACGGCGGCGGGGCGCTGGACGGCGGACCGGTGTCGATCGACGCGTCCTCGTCCTCCCAGTTCGTCAGCGCCCTGCTGCTGTCCGGCCCGCGCTTCAACCAGGGCGTCGAGGTACGGCACACCGGCCCCACCCTGCCGTCGCTGCCGCACATCAAGATGACGGTGGAGATGCTGCGCCATGCCGGCGCCAAGGTCGACACCCCGGAGAACGGCGGCGAGCCCAACGTGTGGCGGGTCGACCCCAGCGCGCTGCTCGGCGTCGACCTCACCATCGAGCCGGACCTCTCCAACGCCCAGCCCTTCCTCGCCGCCGCGCTCGTCACCGGCGGCCGCGTGGTCATCCCCGACTGGCCGCGGCGCACCACCCAGCCCGGTGACGCGCTGCGCGAGCTGTTCACCCGGATGGGCGGTTCGTGCGAGCTGACGGACGCAGGTCTGGTCTTCACCGGCTCCGGCCGGATCCACGGCATCGACGCCGACCTGTCGGACGTCGGCGAGCTCACCCCGGGCATCGCGGCGGTCGCCGCGCTGGCCGACTCCGAGTCCGTGCTGCGCGGCGTGGGCCACCTGCGGCTGCACGAGACCGACCGGCTGGCCGCGCTGAGCAAGGAGATCAACGAACTCGGCGGCGACGTCACCGAGACCGAGGACGGTCTGCGCATCCGGCCGCGCCCGCTGCGCGGCGGCGTCTTCCACACGTACGAGGACCACCGGCTGGCCACCGCCGGCGCCGTCCTGGGCCTGGCCGTCGACGGCGTCCGGGTCGAGAACGTCGGCACCACCGGCAAGACCCTCCCCGACTTCCCCGACATGTGGACGGCCATGCTGGGCGCGGCGCCTGCGGCCTCCGCCTCCCCGGTACGGGCCTGAGCCATGCGGCGCTACGGCAAGCACACCGACGAGGACGACGTCCGGGTCCGCCCGAACCGCAAGGGCAACCGTCCCCGGACGAGCATCCGGCCCAAGCACGAGGACGCGGAGGAGGGATTCGTCCTCACCATCGACCGGGGCCGCATCACCTGCCTCGTCGAGGACCGCACGGTCACCGCGATGAAGGCCCGTGAACTGGGCCGCAAGGGCATCGCGGTCGGCGACCGGGTGGGCATCGTCGGCGACCTGTCCGGCGAGAAGGACACGCTGGCGCGCATCGTGCGGGTCGAGGAGCGCAGCTCGGTGCTGCGCCGCACCGCCGACGACACCGATCCGTACGAGCGGGTGGTCGTCGCCAACGCGGACCGGCTCGCCATCGTGACCGCACTCGCCGACCCCGAGCCGCGCCCCCGGCTCATCGACCGCTGCCTGGTCGCCGCGTACGACGCCGGGCTGGAGCCGCTGCTGGTGCTCACCAAGTCCGATCTCGCCTCGGCGGGACCGCTGCTGGAGACGTACGCGCCGCTGGGCGTCCCCTACGTCGTCACCAGCCACGAGAACTTCGACGCCGACGCGACGGCGGCCGTCCGCGAGCACCTCAAGGGCCGGATCACCGCCTTCGTCGGCCACAGCGGCGTCGGGAAGACCACCCTGGTCAACGCGCTGGTGGAGCGTCAGCGCGCGACCGGCCTCGTCAACGCCGTCACCGGACGGGGCCGGCACACCACCACCTCGGCGCTCGCGCTGCCGCTGAGCGGCGCGGAGGGCTGGGTCATCGACACCCCAGGGGTGCGCTCCTTCGGCCTCCACCACGTCGATCCGTCCCGGGTCATCCACGCCTTCCCCGACCTGGAGCCGGGCACGGCGGACTGCCCGCGCGCCTGCAGCCACGACGAACCCGACTGCGCGCTGGACGCCTGGGTCGCCGACGGGCACGCCGAGCCCGCCCGTCTGTTCTCGCTGCGGCGGCTGCTCGCGACGCGTGAGCGCAAGGAAGGGGACTGAGGCGCCATTTCCGGGCATGCTGTGTGATGATCGCTCATCGACAGACGGAAACGGGAGGGCGTTCGATGGCCTGGCTCCTCGTGGTGGTCGCTGGACTCCTCGAAACCGGCTTCGCGGTCTGCCTCAAGCTCTCCCACGGGTTCACCCGCCTGTGGCCGACCATCGCCTTCTGCGCCTTCGCGCTCGGCAGCTTCGGCCTGCTGACGCTCGCCCTGAAGAAACTGGACGTCGGGGCCGCCTACGCGGTGTGGACCGGCATCGGCGCCTCCGGGACGGCGATCTACGGCATGGCCTTTCTCGGCGACGTGGTCTCGACGCTGAAGCTGATCTCCATCAGCCTGGTCGTCCTGGGCGTCATCGGGCTCCAACTCTCCGGCTCCGCCCACTGATTCGGTACTCCCCCGCCACTCCCCCACCGGCGCCGGTCACCAGCCGCGCTGGAGCAGCCCCCGGACCAGCCGGGCCACCCGCAGGCACGCCTCCTCGTCGGAGGCCGCGGGCGCGACGACATAGGAGACGGTGACGCGCACCGCCGTCTCGCAGGCCCAGCCGGTCTCGGCCGGGTCGAGCTTGGGGAAGCGCCGTTCCAGTACGGCCGCGGCACGTGCCCGGACCGCGTCGAGGAGTTCGACCGGGGCGAGCGGGAGGTCGTCCTTGCGCAGCCGCCGGCCCGGCAGTCGCGGCACCGGCACGAGCACGATGGCCGCCGCCGGGACCCGGTCCCCTCGGCAGCCGGTCAGTGCCGCGCGCACGAGCGGATTGCGGCGGGCGCTGTGCAGGGTCCAGGCGGTCGCGGCGGCGATGCAGTCGCCCGCGTCGGCACCATGGCGCCCGGCGGTGTTCAGGGCGTGCTCCACGCCCGCCAGGAAGTCGTCGGCCTCCCGCCGGGCCAGGGCGCGGGCGAGGCCCTCCTTGCTGCCGAACTCGTTGTAGAGCGTCTGCCGCGACACTCCGGCGGTGGCCGCGACATCGACCATTCTGATCGTCGCCCACGACCGGTCGCCCAGTGCGGACAGCGCCGCGTCCAGCAGGGATTCACGCGCTGTCGGCACGATTGCCTCCAAGCGGTCAGGCGGTACCGAGCGCCTCAAGGGGCTGTGGGGCCAGAATTGACGCGCTGTCGGTCCGTGTCAACCCTCCCCGCGTACCCTGCGTGACCTCGACCTGGTGCGATCGATACTGTTCGCTCCATGCCGGACTTCAACGACGATCTGCGCCTCGCGCACATCCTTGCCGACGCTGCCGACGCCGCCACCATGGAGCGCTTCAAGTCCCTGGACCTCAAGGTCGAGACCAAGCCCGACATGACGCCGGTCAGCGAGGCGGACAAGCGCGCCGAGGAGCTGATCCGCAGTCAGCTCGGCCGGGCGAGACCGCGCGACGCCGTGCTCGGCGAGGAGTACGGCACGGAGGGCACCGGCCCGCGGCGCTGGATCATCGACCCGATCGACGGCACCAAGAACTACGTCCGCGGGGTGCCCGTGTGGGCCACCCTCATCGCGCTGATGGTGCGCGGGGAGCACGGCGACGAGGGCGTGGTCGGCATGGTGTCCGCTCCCGCGCTGGGGCGCCGTTGGTGGGCGTCGAAGGGCGGCGGCGCGTACACCGGGCGCAGCCTGGCCTCGGCCACCCGGCTGCGGGTGTCGCAGGTGAACCGGCTGGAGGACGCCTCCTTCGCGTACTCCTCGCTCAGCGGCTGGGAGGAGCAGGGCCGCCTGGACGGCTTCCTGGACCTGACCCGGTCCTGCTGGCGGACGCGCGCCTACGGCGACTTCTGGCCGTACATGATGGTCGCCGAGGGCGCGGTGGACATCTGCGCGGAGCCCGAACTGAGCCTGTGGGACATGGCGGCGAACGAGGTGATCGTGCGTGAGGCCGGCGGGCGCTTCACCAGCCTGGACGGGACCGCGGGTCCGTACGGGGGGAACGCGGCGGCGTCCAACGGGCTGCTGCACGAGGACATGCTCGCCTTTCTGAACCGCCCGTAATCGACCGACCCCTCACACTACCGATCACCCTCCGCACGCCCCTTGCTGCGCGGTGCAGCCCATGTGAACATGAGAATGCGTGAGCTTGTGCATTTGTGAAACGGTTCTCAAGACGGCCACGACGCAGCCCAAGGGGTATCCCATGCTCGTACGCGACGCCATGAGCACGGTCGTTCTCACGGTCGGTCCCGCTCACACCCTCCGCCAGGCCGCCCGGCTGATGTCCGCCCGACGGGTGGGCGCGGCGGTGGTACTCGATCCCGACACCTGCGGTCTCGGCATCCTGACCGAGCGCGACATCCTCAACGCCGTCGGTGCGGGGCTCGACCCCGACCACGAACTCGCCGCCGCCCACACCACCACGGACGTGGTCTTCGCCGCGCCCCGGTGGACCCTCGAGGAGGCGGCCGCCGCGATGGTGCGCGGCGGCTTCCGGCACCTGGTGGTGCTGGACGACCGCAACCCGGTCGGCATGGTCTCCGTACGCGACATCGTGCGCTGCTGGCAGCCGGCGCGCGCCCTGGCCGGCTGACGGGCCGGACATGGATCGGAGGGGGCCGGGTGCCTGGACGCACCGGGCCCCCTCCGGGTCTGTGGCGACGAGCGCCGGTCAGCCGCGCAGGGCCCGCACGGCGGCCTCCAGCCGCTTGCCGAAGTCCTCGTCGGCCCGGCGGAAGTTGCCGATCGCGCGCTCGGCGATGTCGTCGCGCGACACCTTGGCGATGAAGCCGGAGAGGTTGGCGACCAGACGCTCCTTCTCCTCCTCCGACATCAGCCGGTAGAGGTCGCCCGCCTGGACGAAGTCGTCGTCGTCCGCGTGCGAGGGCGCCTCGTGGCTGCCGGTCCAGCCGGTGACCGCGGTGGCCGACCACAGCGGACGGCCGGTCTGGGCCGGGCCGCCGAAGCTGTTCGGCTCGTAGTTCTTGGCGCCGCCGTGGCGGCCGTCGTAGTAGGAACCGTCACGGCCGTTGGTGCGCGCCTCGGTGGCGTGCGGACGGTTCACCGGCAGGTGGTCGGCGTTGGCGCCGACGCGGTAGCGGTGCGCGTCGCCGTAGGCGAACAGACGGCCCTGCAGCATCTTGTCCGGAGACGGGCCGATGCCGGGCACGAAGTGCGCCGGGGAGAAGATCGACTGCTCCACCTCGGCGAAGATGTTCTGCGGGTTGCGGTTGAGCTCCAGCTTGCCGATCTCGATCGGCGGGTAGTCCTCGTGCGGCCACACCTTGGTGAGGTCGAACGGATTGAAGCGGTAGGTCGCCGCCTCGGCCGCCGGCATGATCTGCACCTGCACGGTCCAGCTCGGGAACTCCCCGCGCTCGATGGCCTCGCGCAGGTCGCGCTGGTGGGAGTCGGGGTCCTCACCGGCGAGCCGGTTGGCCTCGTCCTGGGTGAGGTTCCTGATGCCCTGGTCGGTCTTGAAGTGGTACTTGACCCAGAAGACCTCGCCCGCCTGGTTGTTCCACTGGTAGGTGTGCGAGCCGTAGCCGTTCATGTGCCGGTAGCCCGCGGGGATGCCTCGGTCGCCGAAGAGCCAGGTCACCTGGTGCGTCGACTCGGGCGACAGGCCCCAGAAGTCCCAGACGTTGTCCGCCTCCTGGGAGTCGGTGTACGGGTCGCGCTTCTGGGTGTGGATGAAGTCGGGGAACTTGATGGCGTCCTTGATGAAGAACACCGGGGTGTTGTTCCCGACGAGGTCGTAGTTGCCCTCCTCGGTGTAGAACTTCAGCGCGAAACCCCGGGGGTCGCGCACCGCGTCCGCCGCGCCCAGGTTGCCGGCCACGGTGGAGAACCGCAGGAAGGTCTCCGTCTGCTTGCCCACCTCGGACAGGAACTTCGCCCGGGTGTACTTCGTCACGTCCGCGGTCACCGTGAAGGTGCCGTAGGCACCGGCGCCACGCGCGTGCACCACGCGCTCCGGGATGCGCTCGCGGTTGAAACGGGCCAGCTTCTCCAGCAGCAGCTGGTCCTGGATCAGGACCGGCCCTCCGAGGCCCGCTGTCTCGCTGTTCTGGTTGTCCGCGACCGGGGCCCCTGCCTCCGTCGTCAGCGGACCGGTCTCCTGAACCGTCACGTGCCTCTCCCTGGGTTGGTGCCGTCCCTCGGCTCTCGCCGGAAGCGATCCTACGATAGACAGAGTCCAAGTCAAGAAGAGGATTAAACTCGTACTCATTCAGAACACGGACTGTCACTGTTAAGCTGTTGCCATCCCACTGATAGGTGAATTGGAATGAGTGACCTGCTGGAACGGCTGCGCGGACGCGGATGGCGTATGACCGCGCAGCGGCGTGTCGTGGCCGAGGTCCTGGACGGCGACCACGTTCACCTGACCGCTGACGAGGTGCACGCCCGCGCGGCGGCGCGACTGCCCGAGATCTCCCGGGCGACCGTCTACAACACGCTGGGCGAGCTGGTCTCGCTCGGCGAGGTCATAGAGGTCGCCACGGACGGGCGCGCCAAGCGGTACGACCCCAACGCCCATCGGCCGCACCAGCACCTGGTGTGCTCCAACTGCGGCACCGTCCGGGACGTCCACCCGCACGGCAACCCGCTGGCGGACCTGCCCGACGCCGAGCGCTTCGGCTTCACCATCGCCGGTGTCGAGGTCACCTACCGGGGCCTCTGCCCCGCCTGCGTCTGACGCTGCGCCTTCCGGCGCAGCCTTTCGGCGGCCTTCCGCACCCCCGGCTCCGGCCGGGTGCGGCCCACCCAGACCGTCTCCACCGGCACCTCCCCCGCGACCTTGGCGAGCGCCTCGAAGGCCTCCCGGGCCACCCCGGGGTCCGGATCCATGGCCAGCGGCCCCAGGTGCCGCAGCAGCCCCTCCTGCTGGGCGAGCCGGCCCGCCGCGCGCACCGCGGCCCGGCGTACGACCGGCGGCCACGGGGCGCGCGCCTCGCGCGCCAGCCTGAGCAGCAGCGGCACGTCGGCGGCGTCACCGCACTCCCCCAGCCCCGTCGCCAGCCCGGCGACCAGCCGCGGCGGGCTCTGCGGGCCGCAGCGCAGCAGCTGCCTGCGGTAGGCCAGCGCCGGGGGCTCCCCCCTGCTGTACAGCCGCCAGCGGGCCTGCGCGCGGACGATCCGCGCCGGGTCGGCCAGCGGGGCGGTCAGCCGCGCCGCGGGCACGTCGTCGGGCAGCGCCGCCACCGCCAGCTCCCGCACGGCCGCGGACCTGGCCCACAGCAGCCGCCCCGCCTGGTCCGGATCCATCTGAAGCAGCCGCTCGGCACACAGCCTGCGGCACACCTGGTCCGGGTCGCGCAGCGCGGTCCGCACGAGGTCTCCGCGGACGAACTCCCCGAGCTCCAGAGCCAGTTCCACCCCGAACCGCCGGGTCAGCGGGTCCGCGTCGGCCGCCAGCGCGCGGACCGCCCGCCGGGCCTCGGGGGCCGCCAGCACCCCGCGGTACGCCTCGGGGGTCTCCGCCGCCCGGCTGCGCCCGCGCAGCCTCAGCAGCAGCCGTACGGCCGCCGCGGCCTCGTCCGGGGCGGTACGGCGCAGCAGCGCCGCCACGGCCCGGTCCCGGACCGGGTCCACCCAGTCCGCCGTCCGCAGGGCCAGGGCGGCGGCCACCAGCGGGCCGCCGTGCAACGCCAGCTCCTCCACGGCGGCCTGGCGGGTACGCCCGTCCCGGTCCATCGCCGCGAGCAGCAGGCGCAGCGGCTCGCTCTCGCCGGGCGCCGGCGGCGTGCCCTCCGTCACGCGGGCGGCACGGTCCAGCAGCAGCCACAACCGGGGCGGGGCCGCGGCCAGCGCCTTCAGCGCCGCCGCGCGGTCGTAGGCGGCGTCCTCGCCCTCCGCGGCGGTCCGCAGCTCCGCGAGCAGTTCCTCCACGGCCGCGGCCGCGCACAGGCGACCCCACCGCGTCACATCCCTGAGTTCCGTCGGCCGCCGCTTACGCCGCCTGCGCAGCAACCCCGCCTCCTCGCGCCGCCCTGGGGCCTGCCCTCCGGGCCTCCGCGGCGTCACGCCGTCCCGCACGCGCCGGACGACGCACCTCACCCGTAGAGATCCGGGAGCAAGGCCCCAACCGCCTCTCCTCAGGATCGCGCGCCCGCGCCGGTCAGCCCAGGACTGCTCGCAGCCTTTTGCCCGAACCATGCCTGGGCTGTACCCAACGCATACAAGAAGGCCCGGAAGCCATGGCTTCCGGGCCTTCTCTCCAGTAGCGGGGACAGGATTTGAACCTGCGACCTCTGGGTTATGAGCCCAGCGAGCTACCGAGCTGCTCCACCCCGCGTCGTTGTGTCCCCAGGTTAACCTCCCGGCCCTGAGCAGCGCAAATCGCTTTCACGCGGAGAGCTCGTGCTCCAGTGCGTCCGTGAGCCGGGCGGCCCGCTCGGCCACCTCGGCGGGGCCGCACTCCACCGCGCGGGCGCACCATGCCTGGGCGTCCGCGAGCTGCCCGTGCCGCGCGGCCAGCAGGGCCAGCCGCAGCGCCGCGCGCCCGTGTCCCGCGTCGGCGGCACGCGTCCACCACAGGGCCGCCTCGGGCTCCGCCCCCTCGCGGGCGAGGAGCAGCCCGAGGTTGAAGGCGCCGTTGCGGCTGCCGCCCTCGGCGGCCTCCCGGTACCAGTGGGCGGCGTCGACGACGTCACCCCGCTTGGCGGCGCACATGCCGAGCCGTACCTGGGCGCGGCGGTGCCCCTGGCCGGCGGCGCGGGCGTACCACTCCTCCGCCTCGGCGGCGGCCTCCTCGGTGCCCTGGGCGTCGAGGAGCGCGCCGAGCCGGAAGGCGCCCTCCGGGCTGCCACCGCCCGCGGCGCACCGCAGGTGGCGCTCGGCACCGTGCGCGTCGCCCTCCTTCTGCAGGGCGATGGCGACCTGGAGCGCGGCCTCGCCGTGCCCGCTGGCCGCGGCGCGGTCGTACCAGCGCCGCGCGGTGGCGTCGTCGCCCCGCCCGGCGTACAGGATGCCGAGGTTGAAGGCGGCGTCCACGCTGCCCGCCTCCGCGGCCTTGGAGAACCACGGCTCGGCGCCCGCCGCGTCCCCGCGCTGCAGCAGCAGCACGGCGAGCGCGTTGGCCGCCTCGCGGTGCCCGGTGTAGGCGGCCTTCCGGTACCACTGCTCGGCCTGGGCCGTGCGGCCCTGGCCGGCGCACAGCAGCCCGAGGTTGAAGGCCCCGTTGATGTCCCCCGCCTCGAGCGCGGCCCGGTACCACCGCTCGGCGGTCTGGGTCTCGCCCTCCTGGGCGTGCAGCGCGCCGAGGGCGTTGGCGGCGTTGCCGTCGCCGGCGTTGGCGGCGCGCCGCCACCAGGTGGCGGCGCCGTCGACGTCACCGGCGTCGCGCAGCAGGAAGCCGAGCGCGCAGGCGGCGCGCGGCTCTCCGTCGCGGGCGGCGGTGAGGTACCAGCGCCTGGCCTCCTCGTTCTCGCCGCGCTCCTCCAGGAGCATGCCGAGGCGCAGGGCGGCACGGCGGTGCCGGCGGGCGGCGGCCTGCCGGTACCACTGCTCCGCCTCGCGCTCCTCGCCGCGCTCGGCGCAGATACCGGCGAGACGGTACGCGGCCTCGCGGTGGCCGTGCTCGGCGGCGGCGTGGAACCAGCGCTCGGCGCCGACGTCGCGCCGGTGGTCGAGCAGGTCGGCCAGCGCGTAGGCACCCAGGGTGTGCCCGGACTCGGCGGCCTGGCGCAGCCAGTACTCCGCGCCGGGCTCGTCACCGCGCTCGCGGAAGTGCCGGCCGAGCGCGTGCGCGGCCGCGGCTGAGCCGGCGACCGCGGCGATCCGCCACCAGCCGGCGGCCTCGTCGGCATAGCCGCGCTGGTGCAGCAGCAGACCCAGGTTGTTGGCGGCGGGGCGGTCCCCGCCGGCGGCGGCGCCGCGCAGGTGCGGCTCGGCGCCCTCGAGGTCGCCGCGACGCAGCAGCATGGTGCCGAGGACGCTCATGGCCGCGATGTCGCCGTGCTCGGCGGCCCGCCGGTGGCGCGCCTCGAGTTCGGCCTCCTCGCGGGCCTCCAGGGTCTCCTCGTCGGGGAGTTCGGACTCGATGAGGCGTTCCTCGTCGAGACCGCCCACCCGCGGACCGGGCAGCAGATCGGCGACGACCGGTACGAGTGCGGCCCCGGCCGCGGGCACGGTCGTCCGCCCCGCGGACCCGGTATCCCGGATCTGACGAGCGTTCAGCAGCCTTGCACCATCCCCCATGAGGTCCATCGTCGCATCACCCGTACCCGCAGTACACCTGGTATGCGGCAACCCTGCAGAGCTCAGCCGATCCCAGTTGGTCACTTCGTAGGTCACTACAGCGTTTTGTCGACTTCCCGACATGATGCCAGCCGAAACCTCAGCCGTACCAGTTCCCCCGTACAAGTGAAAGGGCCCGGAGTCTATTGACTCCGAGCCCTTTCGAACAGTAGCGGGGACAGGATTTGAACCTGCGACCTCTGGGTTATGAGCCCAGCGAGCTACCGAGCTGCTCCACCCCGCGTCGTTGTGCCCCAACAGTACCACGACGCGGGGTGGGCCCTGTCAGCCCTTGTTCTGCGCCTGCTTCTCGGCCTCCTGGGCCCGCTTCAGCGCGTCGGCGAGATCCTTCTGCGCCTGGCCGTACGCGTTCCAGTCGCCCTCCCTCAGTGCCTTCTCGCCCGCGTCGTACGCCTTCTGGGCGTCCTCCAGGGCCTGGGCGACCGTCGGGTTGCCGGAGGCCGGCGGCTCGGTGCCCCCGCCCGTCTGCGGCGGCGTCTCGGGCCGGCCGCCGTCGACCCCGAAGACCGCGTCGAGCGCCTGCCCGAGCGTGTCCTCGAACTCGGTCTGGCCGCCGTAGCTCACCAGGACCTTCTTCAGAAGCGGGTAGTTGGTGCCGGCGCCGCGCACATAGACCGGCTCGACGTACAGCAGCCCGCCGTCCAGCGGGACGGTCAGCAGGTTGCCGTACTCGACCTCCGAGTCGCCGCCCTTGAGCAGCCTGATCTTCTCCGCCACGTCGGGGTCGGAGTTGAACTGGCTCTGCACCTGCTGCGGTCCGGACACCGTGGTGTTCGACGGCAGCTTCAGCACCCTGATCGCGCCGTACTCCGGACTCGTCGCGTCCGCGTCGACCGCCATGAAGGCACTGAGGTTCTCGCGCTTGTTCGGCGTGAAGGTCGTGGTGAGCGAGAACGCCTGGGCGCTCTGGCCGGGCATCTTCAGGCTCAGGTAGTACGGCGGCACCGACTTCCCGGTCTTGGCGGCCGGGTCGTTGGGCACCTCCCACACCTCACTGCCGCTGTAGAAGGTCGACGCCTTGGTGACGTGGTAGCGCGTGAGCAGCTCGCGCTGCACCTTGAACAGGTCCTGCGGGTACCGCAGATGCGCCATCAGCGCGTCGTCGATCGCGGCCTTCGGCTTGACCGTGTCCGGGAAGGCCTTCATCCAGGTCTTCAGCACCGGGTCCTTGGTGTCCCACTGGTAGAGCGTGACCTTGCCGCTGTACGCGTCGACGGTCGCCTTGACCGAGTTGCGGATGTAGTTCACCTGGTTCTGCTGGGCCAGCACGGCGCGCTGCCCGTCGGTGAGCGAGTCCGCGGTGGTGTCGCCGAGCGTCGTGCGCGACGAGTACGGGTAGCCGTTGCTCGTCGTGTAGGCGTCCACGATCCACACCACGCGGCCGTCGACGACCGCCGGGTACGAGTCGCCGTCGATCGTCAGCCAGGGAGCGACGGCCTCGACCCGCTCCTTGGGCGTGCGGTTGTACAGGATCTGCGAGTCGTCGCCGACGGCGCCGGAGTAGAAGATCTGCGGCTCGCCGAAGGAGACCGCGTACGCGAGCCGGGTCACCGGGTTCTTCAGGCCTACGCCGCTCTTGGCGGTGTACGTGTACGGCTTCTCGCCGCTGTCGTCGGTGTAGTCGATCTCCGGAGTGGTCTTGTCCCCGACGATCGACCACTGCTTGGTCTGCTCGCCGTAGTAGATCCGCTGCTCGTACGTCCCGAGGTCGCCCTTGGTCGGCAGGTTGTACTCGGTGAAGTCCGGCTCGCCGCTGGCGGTCGTGGTGGTGCCCTTGGCCGCCACCATGCCGTAGCCGTGCGTGTACTTGAAGTGGTCGTTGATCCAGCTGTGCTGCGGGATGCCCTCGAGGTTCAGCTCCCGCAGGCCCACCACGGTGTCCTGCTCCTTGCCGTCGATCGTGTAGCGGTCGACGTCGAGCGTGGACGGGAACGCGTAGTAGCCGCGCACCTTCTGCAGCTGCTGGTACGTGGGCGAGACCACGTTCGGGTCTAGCAGGCGGATGGACGCGGCCGTGTCGGCGTCGCTGCGCAGCTTGTCCTTGGCGTCGCTGCTGGTGCCCGAGTAGTCGGCCACCTCGCTGTCGTCGATGCCGTACGCCTCACGCGTGGCATCGATGTTCTTCTGGATGTACGGCTGCTCCTTGGCGGCCTCGTTCGGCTGCACCTGGAACTTCTGCACGATCGCCGGGTACAGGCCGCCGATCAGGATCGCCGACAGCACCATCAGGCCGAAGCCGATCAGCGGCAGCGACCAGGTACGCCGCCACAACGTGGCGAAGAACAGCAGCGCGCAGATGATGGCGATGGCGAACAGGATCGTCTTGGCCGGCAGATAGGCGTTGGCGTCGACATAGCGCAGCCCCGTCCAGTCGCCCGACCTGAGGTTGCCGGACTTCACCGCGAGCGAGTAGCGGTCGAGCCAGTACGCGACCGCCTTCAAGGTGACGAACAGGCCGAGCAGCACCGACAGGTGGCCCGTGGCCGCCGCCGTCGCCCGGCCGCCCGGGGAGGTGATCCGCAGGCCGCCGTACAGGTAGTGCACCAGCGCCGCCGCCAGCAGCGACAGCACCACCGCCGCGAAGCCGAAGCTCAGCAGGAAGCGGTACCAGGGCAGGTCGAAGGCGTAGAAGGAGATGTCCACATGGAACTGCGGATCCTTGGTGCCGAACGACGTGGAGTTCGTCCACAGCAGCCATGTGCGCCACTGGCTGGAGGCGGAGGCACCGGCGATCAGCCCCACGAGCGCGCAGACGGTGAGCAGCACCCACTTCTTGTAGGGGGCGATGCCCATCCGGTAGCGGTCGAGGCTCTGCTGCTCCATCGACATCGCGCTCAGCGGCGGACGCAGCCGGTGCGCGAGGTACACGTTGACGCCGACGGCCGCGGCCATCAGCAGACCGAAGACGAAGAACAGCCCGATCTTCGTCCACAGGGTGGTGGTGAAGACCGAGGAATAGTGGACGGAGCGATACCAGAGCCAGTCGGTCCAGAAGCCCGAGAACATGACGAAGGCCATGGCCAGCACGGCCAGTACGCCCAAGGTCATGAGCAGGGTCCGGGCTCGCCGCGACGGGCGGCCCACTCTGATCCGCGGCCCGTGCGGACCCCCGCCGCGGTCCGGCATCTGGAATACCAAGGTGCGCACCTCGAAGTGTCGGTCTCCGTCGGACGCCCTCCCGGCGCCCACTGATGCAACTTACCCACGGTTTTCTCAGTTCCCCAAGGCTCCCGATTGGGGATGCGGGTCACAGAACAGGCAGGATATTGAGCATGTCCAACATCACGTCCGAGGGTGCGCCGCTCGCCGCGACCCCGCTCACCCGTGCCGTTCTCGAGATCGACGACTACGCGTCCGCTCTGGGCTGGGACCAGCCCGCCCGGCTGTTCGCCCTGGTCGACACCGCGCGGCTGCGCTCCCAGGAGCCGAAGCTCGCCGAGGAGCTGGGGCTCGGCGCGGAGAACACCGGCGGGCTGACCCCGATCGAGCAGGACGAGCTGCCGGCGGGCACCGCGCTGGACGAGTTCCTGGCCACCATCGCCTGGCCCGACGTCGTCAGCGGCTGCGCGCTCACCGTGGAGCGGCTGATGCTGCCGCCGTCCGCGGAGGAGTCCATCCCCGACGGCCTGGACGACGCGGCGCTGACCCGCTGGGTCGCCGAGCACCCCGAGCGCCAGGAGGTCCGCATGACGGTGGGCGTGCTGCGGGACGGGTCCCGGGAGTCCGCGGTGCGGCTGCGCGAGAAGGACTCGCCGACCGAGGTGCTGACCGGCTCCGGGCTGGTGCCGGGGCTCGCCGACGCCCTGGCGGCGACCTTCGAGGACTGACGCCTGCGGCCCCGGGGAGCACCCCGGGGCCGCAGGAGGGGAACCCCTGGGCTCAGCTCGCCGAGCAGCCGGGCAGGTCCGACGTCTTCCCCGCGCGGATGTCCTTGAGCGCGTCCAGGGCGTCGTCGATGGTCTTCACCTTGACCAGGGTGAGGCCGCTCGGGGTGCCCGCGGCCGCCTCCGCGCAGTTGTCCGCGGGGGTCAGGAAGTACTCGGCGCCCTTCTCCCGCGCGCCGATGGTCTTCATGTCTATGCCGCCGATGGGGCCGACCTTGCCCTCGTCGTCGATCGTGCCGGTGCCCGCGACGAACTTGCCGCCGGTGAGGTCCTCGGGGGTGAGCTTGTCGACGATGCCCAGCGCGAACATCAGGCCGGCGCTCGGGCCGCCGACGTCCGCCAGCTTGATGTCGATCTTGAACGGGAAGGTGTGCTCGACGCCGGCCTGGATGCCCACGACAGCCCGGGACTCGCCGTCGTCGTCCGACTTCGCGGTGGTGATGGTCACATCCTGCGTGACGCCGCCCTTGACCCCCTTGGGCTCGATGGTGAACGCCACCTTCTCGCCCGGCTGGTGCTTGGTGACCAGCTCGGCGACGTCGCCCGCCGCCTTGACCGGCTTGCCGTCCACGGCCTTGATCACGTCACCGGCGTGCAGCTTGCCCTCGGCCGGTGCGTCCTTGACCACCGCGGAGACGATCACCCGGGAGCCGACGGGTATGCCCAGCTCCTTGAGCGCCGCGACCTTCGCGCTGTCCTGGGACTGGGTGAACTCCTCGGCGTTCTCCTGATCGGCCTGCTCGGCCGTCTGCCCCTTGGGGTAGAGCGTGTCGTGCTCGACCACCTTCTGGTCGTGCGCCAGCCACCCGGTGACCGCCTCGACCAGGTTCATCGAGTAGTCCGCACTCGTCACGCGCACCGTGGTCATGTTGAGGTGACCACTGGTCGGATACGTCTTGTGGCCGGAGATCTGCAGCACGGGCGCACCGCCGTGCGACCCGAGTGTGTTCACCGTGGGGCCCGGCGACATCTCCGCGTACGGCACGGGCCACAGGAGCGCCACACACAGCAGCGCTATCAGGGTCAGAGTCGACGCGAGCAGCGTCGCGGTGCGGCGTGGCATGGAACGACAGTACGGTACGGAACCGGCAGCCGCCCCGTGGGGCCTCAGGCCGGGCCGCCCGATCCGGTGCGCTGCATGGCCTCGCGGAAACGCTCGTAGTCGGCGAGCGAGGCGCCGTCCCCGGTGGAGCGCGTACGCGCCGCCCAGCTTCCCCAGACGGCCGCGGCGATCGCGGCGACCACCGGGATGAGCAACCATGCGAGCGCTGCCACTTCGGCCTCCTGGACGCGCATGCCGATCAAGAACTATGAGCAGACTAATCTTCTGCTGCTATAACGTTCCGGGCGGGTCCCAGGTTACGCAACCGCAGGTGGGCCACCGAGTGGGGGCGTTTCGCGGGGTCAGTGGGCGCAGGCGCCGACCCATTCCTCGGTGCCGTCGGCGAACTCCTGGTGCTTCCAGATGGGGACCTCGCGCTTGAGGTCGTCGATGAGGCGCCGGCAGGCGGCGAACGCCTCGGCCCGGTGCGGGCAGGAGACGGCGACGACGACCGCGAGGTCGCCGACGCGGAGATCGCCCACCCGGTGGACGGCGGCCAGCGCGTTGACGGGGAAGTCCGCGGCGACCTTCTCCGCGACGCGGCGCAGCTCGGCCTCCGCGCTCGGATGGGCCGAGTAGCCCAGCCCGGTCACCTCGGCGCCCGAGGGGCCGTCGTGGTCGCGGACCGAGCCGACGAACAGCGCGGTGCCCCCGGCGGAGTCGTGCCCCACGGCGCGGAAGACCTCGTCCACGGACAGCTCCGTGTCCCGGACCGCGATGAGCCGGAGGGGTTCGTCGTGCGTGTGTGCCATGCGGCTCATGCTGCCCCATCGCCCGACATGCGGAAACCCCCTTCCGGAGCGAGTTTGCGCGGCGACTCTCAGACGCCCCGGCGTTTGCGCGCCCGCCGCACCATCGCCGCCGTGCCGACCAGGGCGACCGTCGCGCCCGCCGCGCCGAGCGTGGCCGCGTCCTTGCGGCCCAGGCGGCGCCCGACGACGGAGTTGCGGCCGGAGACCTCCTCCAGCAGGACGGCCAGCACCTCCTCGTTGGTCCACTTCGGCCGCCAGCCCGACTCGTGCAGCCGGCTGCCGCTGACCACCCAGGGGTGCATCGTGTACGCCAGGTCACCCGCCGGTGAGGGGGTCAGCCCCAGCCGGTGCAGCCGGGAGGCCGCGCCGAGCGCCACCGCCGGCGGCAGCTCCATGCGGCGGATGCCGGAGAGCTCCTCGACCTCCTCCTGCTCCAGCCAGCCGTCGCAGCCCACCGCCATCTCGCCGTCGACCTTCTCCAGCGCCGCGTGCTCCAGCGCCGTCACCAGGTCCTCCACGTGGCAGAACTGCCAGCAGGGGCGGCTGCCGCCCACCACCAGCAGCCGCGGCGACTCGAAGTACCGGGTGAGCGCGGTGTCGGTGCCGCCGACCAGTACCGCAGGGCGCAGGACCGTCACATTGAGGCCGGGATGGGCGCGGGGTGCGCGCTTGCCGAGCCGCTCGATCTCCAGCAGGTCGCCCACGAAGGACGCCTCCGCGGTGGCGCGCAGGGGCGCGTCCTCGGCGAGCGGGATGTCGTTCTCCGGGTGGGCGCCGTAGACCATGGCCGAGGTGCACAGCACGACACGCCGCACCCCGGCGGCGGCCGCCGCCGTGAGGACCGTCTGCGTACCGCGCACATTGAAGGCGCTGCGCGCCCTGGGGTCGGATTCGAGGTCGAGGTCGAGCGCGAGGTGGACGACGACGTCCACGCCGCGCAGCCGCTCGGCGATCGCCGGGTCCCGTACATCGAGCACGGCCCACTGGGCGCCGGGCACGTCACCGCGCCGCTCGTCGATCGCCACGACCTTCTTGACCTGGTCGGATTCGGCCAGCCGCAGGGCCAGCAGTCTGCCGACGCCGGAGGCGGCGCCAGTGACGGCGACCACCGGTCCGGCGGCGGCCCTGCCGCCGCTCCGCTCTGGGCGAACGGTCGGTTCTGGGGAACTCACCAGGTGTCTCCCACGGTTGTTTCTGGTACCAGGTGCGCGGTCCGCAACCACGGTCCGTACGCAGCCATCCTGCCTGACGGGTGTCTAGGCTGGAGGTACAGCCCACAACACACAGAGCCGAGGAAACCGTGAGCGACATCCCATTCGGATTCGGAGTCCCTCCCGAGGAGCCCGAGGAAGGGGACGACAGCAAGAAGCCGAGCGGCTCCGGCGGTGGCTCCGGGGGACCTGGCAGTCCCTTCGGCTTCGGCGGCGGAAATCCCTTCGGCGGCGGCATGGGCGGTGACAACCCCTTCGCCGCGATGTTCGGTTCGCTGAACCCCAACGACCTGGGCGCGGCCTTCCAGCAGCTCGGCCAGATGCTCTCGTACGAGGGCGGCCCGGTTAACTGGGACATGGCCAAGGACATCGCCCGGCAGACGGTCGCCCAGGGCACCCCGGAAGGGTCCAAGGACGTCAGCGTGGGCCCCGCGGACCGGGCGAAGGTCCAGGAGGCGCTGCGGCTCGCGGACCTGTGGCTCGACGGGGTGACGTCCATGCCCTCGGGCGCCGGCTCGGCCGTGGCGTGGAGCCGCGCCGAGTGGGTCGAGGCGACCCTGCCGGTGTGGAAGGAGCTGGTCGACCCGGTCGCCGAGCGCGTCGGCACGGCGATGGGCGATGTGCTGCCCGAGGAGATGCAGGCCATGGCGGGCCCGCTGCTCGGCATGATGCGCTCCATGGGCGGCGCCATGTTCGGCACGCAGATCGGGCAGGCGCTGGGCACGCTGGCGGGTGAGGTCGTGGGCTCGACCGACATCGGCCTGCCGCTCGGCCCGGCCGGCAAGGCCGCACTGCTCCCGGCCAATGTGGACGCCTTCGGCAAGGGCCTGAGCGTGCCGCAGGACGAGGTCCGGCTCTACCTGGCGCTGCGCGAGGCGGCGCACCAGCGGCTGTTCGCCCATGTTCCGTGGCTGCGGGCACACCTGTTCGGCGCCGTCGAGGGGTACGCCCGCGGTATCAAGGTGGACACCGCGAAGCTGGAGGACGCGGTCGGCCAGCTCGACCCGTCGAACCCGGAGGCGCTCCAGGAGGCGCTGCAGCAGGGCATGTTCCAGCCCGAGGACACCCCGGAGCAGAAGGCGGCCCTCGCCCGGCTGGAGACCGCCCTCGCCCTCGTCGAGGGCTGGGTGGACGCGGTCGTGCACGCCGCCGCGGCACCACATCTGCCGTCCGCCGGGGCGCTGCGCGAGACGCTGCGCCGGCGCCGGGCGACCGGCGGTCCCGCCGAGCAGACCTTCGCCACGCTGATCGGCCTGGAACTGCGGCCCCGCCGGCTGCGGGACGCCTCCCGGCTGTGGGCCTCGCTGACGGACGCCCGCGGTGTCGACGGGCGGGACGGGCTCTGGGCCCACCCCGACATGCTGCCGACCGCCGCCGACCTGGACGACCCCGACGGCTTCGTCCACCGCGAGCAGATGGACTTCTCCGAGCTGGACAAGATCCTCGGAGAGGCCGCGCGCGGCCGGGTCGAGGATGCCGAGGGCGGCGAGGACAAGCGCGGCGGCGCGGGCGACGACGGCAAGGGCGACGACGAGAAGTGAGCCTGCACGACGACGCCGTGCGCGTCCTGAAGGACTGGACGACGCCCGACGCGGGACAGGAGCGGCTCCGGGCGGAGTATCTGGCCCACCTGGAGGCGCACCCGGACGGCATGTGGAAGGCCTGTGGCGAGGGACACATCACCGGCAGCGCCCTGGTGGTGGACCCGGGGCGCGGGCGCGTCCTGCTGACCCTGCACAAGAAGCTCGGGATGTGGCTGCAGATGGGCGGTCACTGCGAGCCGGAGGACACCTCGCTGGCCGGGGCCGCGCTGCGGGAGGGCGTCGAGGAGTCGGGCATCGCCGGGCTGAGCCTGCTGCGTCCCGAGCCGGTCAACCTCGATCGGCACCTGACGCCGTGCGCCTGGCACCTCGACGTGCAGTACGCGGCCGTGGCGCCGCCGGGCGCGGTGGAGGAGATCAGCGAGGAGTCGCTGGACCTGAAGTGGTTCTCCTACGACGAGGTCGCCGACGTGGCGGACGGCTCGGTCCGGACGCTGCTGGCCCGCACCCGCGCGCTGCTCTGAGGCGGCGCGCGGGGCGGGACCCGCACCTGGGTCTCAGCGGTCGGGGTTCTCAGCGGTTGCTGAAGATGTTGCCCTGGTTCATGCCGTGCGCGCCCTGCTGGCCGAAGCCGTACTGGGCGGCGACGCCCCCGCCGAGCTGTGCGTTCTGCGGCGGCATCAGCTCACTGGGCTGGACCAGGACGTAGCCCTGGCCGAGGAAGTTGAGCTCCCAGCCCTCACCGGTGTTGCCGCGCCGCCGCCAGACGCCCGAGGAACTGGTCTGCGCCTGCATCTGCACCCGGAGCGAGGACGACCAGGCGACGACCGCGTCGGAGTCGGCGGAGACGTACTTGTCCGGGGTGACCGGCATCAGCAGCGGCTTGCCCGAGGTCATCAGCGCGACCTTGCCGCGCCCCGAGATGTTGAGGTTGTAGGCGCCGCTGCCGGAGATGCCGAACTGGCTGTCGACGGAGATGACCTCCCAGTGCAGCCCCGAGTCCAGCGCCAGCACATAGGCGCCGTCCACGGTCAGGCCCTCCTGGTCCACATCGACGACGTGGATGTGCTGGGCGAGGTTGGCGAGGTAGACGGTGCCCTGCCCGGAGCAGCGCATCAGGTCCAGGCCCTCACCGGTGCGGTAGCGGGCGCCGCGCTGGGCGTGGCTCTGGTACTCGCCGTCGAACTCGATCAGGCCCTGGTAGGCGACCATGGCGCCCTTGCGGGCCAGGCAGTCGCTCCTGCCGTCGAGCTTGACCCGCAGCAGGTACGGGTTCTGGAGTGCGTACCGGTCCTCGGTCTGGACCTCGGTGTAGCCGAAAAGCGGGCTCTGCATGGTGTCTCGCTCCCCCTCAGCCCCGGACTCGGAGGCGGTCGGTGCTGTCCTCACTGGGTTGGACGACGACGAAGCCCTGGCCGGAGAAGCCGATCTGGAACGCTTCGCCGCTGCCGCGCCCGATGAGGGCGGAGGCCTTGAAGCTGCGCTTCGCCTTGGTCTTCAGCCCGCTCGACCAGGCCACGAGCGCGTCCGGGTCGACATAGGTCTCGTCCTCGCCGCGGCCGCAGTCGACCACGACCGGGGTGCCGCGCGAGGTGATGGCCACCCAGCCGGTGCCCGAGATCCCGACGTTGAACAGACCCTGGCCGGCGAACTTGGCCAGGCCCTTCACCCGCTCCACGCCCCACTGCAGATGGGCGTCGAAGGCGAGCAAATTGCTGCCGTTGACCGACAGCGCCTCGTTGTTGAGGTAGACGCAGACGACGTCGGCGCCGTAGTCCGCGAGGTAGAGCAGTCCGTCGCCGGAGCACTTCATGAGCGGCGCGCCCTCGCCGGTGAGCCATTGCGAGGCCATCTGCCGGACGGCGGGCGGGTTGGGCTCGTACTGCACGAAGCCCTCGTACGCGACCATCGAACCGGTGCGCGCGAAGAGGTCCTGACCGCTCTGCATGGCCACCTTCAGCATGCTGCTGCCGTGGTTCTCCATGCGGGCGGTGACCGGTGCCGGGGCGTACCCGGAGATCAGTGCCTGGTCCATGACGGGCTCCCCCTCAGACCTCGTAGGGCTGGACGATGATGAAGTTCCCCGGAGCGCCCCGGAACTGGAGGTTGACGGTCTCCCCGCTGTGTCCCGGGTAGGCGTTCCTGCGCAGCCGCACCTGGCTGGAGAGCACCACCTGCGAGGCCGCCGACCAGGCGACGATCGCGTTGCTGTCGGCGTAGGTGGTCGGGGTGACCGGGAGCACCACCGGGGTGCCGTGGGTCTTGACCACGACGGTGCCCGTGCCCTGGAACTGCATGGTGAACAGGGCGCCGCCCGGGATCCCGTGGCCCTCGATGCGGCGCACCTCGTGCTGGAGGGACTCGTCGAAGGCGAGCACGTTCTCGGCGGAGACGCAGATGGCGTCGCCCTGGAGCTCGATGGGGTGCAGGTACGACGCGTCCTCGGCGAAGAAGACCTGCCCGCGGCCGGTGCAGCGCATCAGCTGCATCTCCTGGCCGGTCATGTTGCCGACGATGCGGCCGGTGAACCCGGCTCCCTTGTAACCGAATTCGACCTTGCCCTGGTAGAGCACCATGCTGCCCTGGCGGGCGAGCACGGGCTGGCCGCCCGCCTGGGAGAGGTCGGCGCGCATCAGCTTCGGGTTCTGCTGGGTCCAACGCTGGCCGGTCGGCACCTCGCGGTACTTCTGCATGGCGGCCGCCAGACCGGCGCCGGGGGTCTGCGGGACCTGGCCGGCGTGCGGGGCCTGGGGCGGCCGGCCGAAGGCGGGCTGCCCCGGCATGCCCTGACCGGGCACGGGCTGACCGTACGGCGCCTGGCCCGGGGCGGGCTGACCGTACGGGGGCTGACCGTAGGGCGCCTGACCGGGCATCTGGCCGGGGACGTGGCCCGGCGGGGCCTGCGGCGGCGGGACCTGGCCGAACGGCGGCGCGCCGGGAGGCGCCTGGGGCGGCGGCGTGGTCATCGGCGCCACCATGGTGGGGGCGGCGTGGATGGGCGCGGGGGCCGGAGCGGGGCCCGGGGGCGCGCCGAAGGTCGGGGCGGGCTGCGGCGGGGCGGGCGGTGCGGAGGCCGCCGCCGGGGGCGCGAAGCCGGGTGCGGGGCCCGCCGGAGGGGCGAAGCCCGGTGCCGCCGCGGCCGGCTGCTGGGGCGCGGCCTGCTGTTCCTCGGCGACCTCGCCTCCGAAGTTCTTCAGCAGGGCGTCCAGTCCCCCGTCGAAGCCCTGGCCGACGGCCGCGAAGCGCCAGACGTCCTTGAGGTAGATGTCGGCGAGCATGACCGCGCGCTCGGTGCTGAACTCGGCGCCCGTGAAGGCGTAGCGGGCGACTTCCTCGCCCCCGGCGACGATCCTGAGGTAGCCGGGGCCGACCTGCGACATCTGCCCGGCGCCGTCGATGGTCGCGGTGAAACTCAGCTTGTGGATCTGCGCGGGGATGCGGTCCAGTGTCACCCGGAAGGACTCGGTGTCCCCTGCCTGCGCACCCAGCTGCTGGATCGCCTCCTCGGGCGACTTGGGCTGGTTGTAGAAGATGAAGTAGCGGTCGTCGGAGAGCTGTTCTCCGGCGTCGAGCCCGAAGCAGCTGATGTCGAAGCCGAGACCGGGGCCGTTGATCTGCACGCCGATGTACAGATCCGTCCCCGCGGTCAGGTCACTGATCTTGGCCTTGTGGCCGCGCTGGAATTCCCTGGCCATTGCTAAGGACCGTCCCCCCATCCGTACGTACTTGTTGCGTTGCGCCAGGCTAACCGCTGGCCGTGACAGGGGCTATTCCCCGGCTATTCCTCGCGTGCCGTCGGCGGATGAGGCAGCCGGGCCGCGGCGACCACGCCCTCCAGGTATCCCCGTGCGCGTTCGGTGCGCGGATAGGACTCCAGCAGCCTCCAGAAGCCCGGCCCGTGCCCGGGGACGAGGAGGTGGGCGAGTTCGTGGAGGAGCACGTAGTCGATGACGTACTCGGGCATGCCCTGGAGCCGGTGGGACAGGCGGATGCTGCCCTCGGCCGGCGTGCACGAGCCCCACCGGGAGTTCTGGTTGGTGACCCAGCGCACGGTCCGCGGGGCGGCACGGCCGCCGAGGTACTGGGCGGACAGCTGTGCGGCGCGGGCGCCCAGCTCGTCGTCGCCGAGCCGGCGGCGGCTCTCCTGGGCGGCGAGCTTGTCGAGCATGACCGTCACCCAGCGTTTCTCCTCGGCGGCGGACATCCGGGCCGGGATCAGGACCACGGTGACGTCGCCCTCGCGGTACGCCGAGACCGTCCGGCGTCGTCGGGCGCTTCGGCGTACCTCGACCGCGCTGGTCCGATGGGTGCGCGGGGGCTGGCCGGAAAGACTCTGGGCGGGGTCGGCGGACACGCCCCGACGTTACCCGCCCGGGGTCCGGGAAGTCCCGCCCCCCGGTGCTGCTCGCCGAAAAAGGCGAGCGGCACGGATCCCCGGCGCCAGTCATACCGAATGATCATTCGCTGCGCCTGTGGATAACTTTCGCGGCCGAACCGCGGATTCCGGGCATGCTGGCCTGACACGGAATCCGGCCGATCTCTTGATCGGGAACTCAGCCCACGGGGGTGGCCATGCGTCCCATGCTCAAGCCGGCGATGCGCCGAAGTTGGCGCAGCCGGGAAAGCCTGCAATTCGGCGTCGACCCGGCGCACGCGGTCGTCCTGGATCCGGTGGACGGCGCGGCCGCCGCCTTCCTCGACCTGCTCGACGGGACGCGCGGGCTCGGGCCGCTGGCCCGCGAGGCCGAATCGCTGGGGCTGCGGCCTCCTCAGGCCCGGCGGCTGCTCGGGCTGCTGGCCGAGGGCGGTGTGCTGGACGACGCGACGGCGCACACCGAACTGTCCGCGACGATACGGCACCACTCGTCCGCGCTGGACAGGCTCCGTCCCGACCTGGCGGCGCTGTCGGTGGTGCACACCGACCCCGGCGGGGCGGCGGAGCGGATGAGCGGACGGCGGGCCGCCCGAGTGCGGGTGACCGGGGCGGGACGGGTCGGCGCGACGATCGCGGCGATCATCTCTGCGGCGGGGGTGGGCCGGGTCGACGTGCGCGACGGCGGCCGGGTCGAACCCTGGGACACCGCACCGGGCGGGATCCCGGCGGAGCACATCGGCGAACGCCGGGACGCGGCGGCGCGCGGGCTGGTGCGGCGGACGGCACCGGATCCGCGGGCGGCGGCGGTGGGCCGCAGGGGGCCGTCCGCCTCACCGGAGCCCGGGTTGTCCCTGGTGGTGATCGCGCCGCGCGACGGCCTGGCCGCCTACGCCCCCGACGCGCAGGAGGCCGAACCGCTGATGGCGGCCGGGATTCCCCATCTCTACGCGGGCGTGCTGGAAGGGCGGGGAGTGGTGGGTCCCCTGGTGGTGCCGGGGAGCACGGGGTGCGCGGGATGCCTGGGGCTGCGGATGGCGGACGCCGACGCCGCCTGGCCCCGGGTGCTGGCCCAGCTGCGGTCCGGCCGCGGTGGTGTCCCGGCCTGCGACGTCGCGCTGGCGACCACGGTGGCCGGGCTCGCCGCCGCGCATGCCCTCGCCTTCGTCGACGGCGGCCGACCGCCCAGCTGCGGGGGACGGGTCGAGATGGGCCTGGCCCGGCTGACGACGGAGGTGCGGCCGGTGCCCGGTGACCGCAGATGCGGATGCGGTGCGCCCGCCGGAGGTGCCGGACGGGCGGACGCCACCGGAGCTTTGTGACACGGCCGGTGCCATGGTCCGGGAGGGGAGGGGGACAATGACGAAGTGACCGATCGGAAAGAGGGGGCGCATGTCTGATCTTCCGCGCAAAGCGGTGACCCGTACGGCCAAGTTGGCCGCGCTCCCGCTGGGATTCGCCGGCCGGGCGACGCTGGGGCTGGGCAAGCGGCTCGGCGGCCGCCCCGCGGAAGTGGTCGCGACCGAGCTGCAGGAGCGGACGGCCGAACAGCTCTTCAAGGTCCTCGGCGAGCTGAAGGGCGGCGCGATGAAGTTCGGGCAGGCCCTGTCCGTCTTCGAGGCCGCCCTGCCCGAGGAGGTCGCGGGCCCCTACCGCGCCGCCCTCACCAAGCTGCAGGATGCCGCGCCCCCGATGCCGGCCCGCACCGTGCACGCCGTGCTGGCCGAGCGCCTCGGCGAGGACTGGCGCGAGCTCTTCACGGAGTTCGAGGACCAGCCGGCGGCGGCCGCCTCGATCGGGCAGGTGCACCGGGCCGTCTGGCACGACGGCCGCAAGGTCGCGGTCAAGGTGCAGTACCCCGGCGCGGGGGACGCCCTGCTGTCGGACCTCAATCAACTCGGCCGGGTGGCGAGGCTGTTCGGCCCGCTCATTCCCGGCATGGACATCAAGCCGCTGATCTCGGAGCTGCGCGACCGGGTCTCGGAGGAACTGGACTACGAACTGGAGGCGCAGGCCCAGCACGCCCACGCCGTGGAGTTCGCGGACGACCCGGACGTGGTGGTGCCCGATGTGGTGCACCGCACGGACCAGGTGCTGGTGACGGAGTGGATGGACGGGGTGCCGCTGGCGGAGGTGATCTCCCGGGGGACGGCGGAGATGCGCGACCGAGCCGGTCAGTTGCTGGCGCACTTCCTCTTCGCCGGACCGGCCCGCACAGGGCTGCTTCACGCCGATCCGCACCCGGGCAACTTCCGGCTGCTGGTCGACGACGGCCCGGCGCGGGGCTGGCGGCTGGGCGTGCTGGACTTCGGCACGGTGGACCGGCTGCCGGAGGGCCTGCCGCTGCCGATAGGGACGGCGCTGCGGATGGCGCTGGCCGACGACGCGGAGTCGGTGCACTCGATGCTCTGCCAGGAGGGCTTCGTCAAACCGACGATCGAACTCGACCCGGACGCAGTGCTGGACTACCTGCGGCCGATCATCGAGCCCGCGGCGGTGGACGAGTTCACTTTCGCGCGCGGCTGGATGCGCGCGCAGGCGGCGCGGGTCGCCGACCCGCGCTCGCCCGCCCACCAATTGGGCAAGCAGCTCAATCTGCCGCCCTCGTATCTGCTCATCCACCGGGTGACGCTCAGCACCATCGGGGTGCTGTGCCAGCTGGCGGCCACCGTCCGGCTGCGGGACGAGCTGCTCGAGTGGCTGCCCGGCTTCTCCGGGGAGGGGCTGGCCCCGCTGCCCGAGACCGAGGACGCCTCGGCCTAGGGCTGCTCCAGGGGCGGCCCCCTACCACCAGGAGGAGTCCAGCCGGCCTTCGATACTGCGGATGTTGCTGCGGGCGCAGTCGTCGCAGAAGTACACGCGGCTGCCGTTCTCGACGGAGCAGGTCCAGGTGAGGGGGAGTCCCTCGGCGACGGCCCCGCAGCGGGCGCACGTCGTCGTCGTGGGAGCAGTCCCGACCCGTTCGAATTGAGTCTTCTGGTCCACTTCGTGACGATACCGCGGGGCCGGTCGAAATCGACCGGCCCCGCGGTTGTGTGTCGTTGTCGATGTGCGAGCGCTACTGCATCACGGCCATGGCGAGCGCCCGGCGGGCGCGCAGCGAGGCGCGTTCGGCGCGGCGCTGCAGGCGCCGGGCGTTGAGCACGCGGAGAGCCATCCGTTCGTGCTCGGCCTCGTAGAGGCGCGCTTGCATATGGGCACGGGCCAGGGCTTCTGGCATGAGTTGCATTTCGAGGTTCCTGTTCTGACGCTCAGCGGGGGCGTCGGACGGCGGTGCGGGGCGTTCGGTGACGGACGGGTTCATCGGGGCCTGCTTCTTGGGGTCGTGCGTGAGGGGGCGGTCGATCGTTCCGACGGCTGGGCGCTTCATGCCACAACCGCGTTCTTGCGCGGACGGCCACGGGGACGCTTGCGCGGCACCACGACACCCTGGACGAAGAGCTCTCCACCCCAGACACCCCAGGGCTCACGGCGGTCCTTGGCGCCGGCGAGGCAGGCCTCGCGGACCGGGCAGGTCTGGCACAGCGACTTGGCGTACTCGACGTCGGCCGGGGACTCGGCGAAGAAGACCTCCGGGTCGTAGGTCCGGCACGGGACGGGGACGCCGAGGCGCTCGATCTCGTCGTCGAGCTCGGTGAGGGGCAGCAAGGGGACCTCCGGGTCAGGCGGGCGTACGGGGGCGGGTACGGACGGTGCGTGCGAGGTGAGATGCACGATCGCTTCGTTCCTCATCTGTTTGTCGGGGGTGGGAAAACAGAAGGGCCGCGGATCCCGGTCTGGGATTCCGCGGCCCTGAAGGCGCCGGCCTGATCGTCGATCAGACTGGATCGCTCCAGGGTTCGAGCCCGCGGAAGGCCCACTTCGGGTGCTGCTGCGTCATCTGGATTCCGGCACCATTGGTCGCCGCAAAGGCATAGGCCTGAGCCTCAGCCATTACTGCCACCGCCGGTGCCTGGGTCGGTCGCTCGCCGCCGCGCTCCCGAATGGAGAGAACGGTGGTGGGCAGACCGCCGGACAGGCGGCTGGACAGACCGGTGCCACGGAGCGAGGCACCAAGAGAGCATGCGGCGACGACCTGGCGATCGGTCATTTTGGTCTCGAAGCTGATCACTGGTCTCGCCTCCTCTCGGCGTCTCGTCGGGCTGATCTGACAGGTTGTGCTGGGTTAGTACATCACGGATCCCACCGCTCCGGGAAGGTCCTTCACAGAGCCGCTTCGTTCGCGCTCCCGCAGGCTATGGGGATCTCCTCGGACCGCGCAAACTATTTTCCGGGCTCTTCCGCAACAGCTTCGTCACCGCTCTCACCGGCGGGCTCGCGACCCGCGCACAGGGCCAGGACATCGGCACCGAACTTGTCCAGTTTGCGGGCCCCAACCCCGGAGATCACAGACAATTCGGCCTCCGTGGTGGGCTGCACCTCGGCGATCGCCAGCAGCGTCTTGTCGGTGAAGACGCAGTAGGCCGGCTGGCCCAGTGCCTTCGCCTGCTCCACCCGCCACTCGCGCAGCCGCTCGTACAGCGCCTCGTCCATGTCGGAGGGGCAGTCCTCACAACGCATCAGCTTGATCTCGCCCGCGTCCGACAGGGTGCGGCCGCAGACCCGGCACTGCACCGGCCCGCGCCTGCGCCTGCCGCCGGAGCCGCGCTCCACGCCGCCTGTGGCGGCCGAACGGGCGCCCGACCTGCCCCGGGCCGCCGAGCCCGGCCGCAGCCCGTCCAGGAAGCGCGAGGGTCGTCGCCCGCCGCGGCCGCCCGGTGAGCGGGACAGCGCCCACGACAGGGCGAGGTGGAACCGGGCGCGGGTGACGCCGACGTAGAGCAGCCGCCGCTCCTCCTCGACCTGCTCGTCGGTCTTGGCGTAGGTGATCGGCATCGTGCCCTCGGTCAGACCGACCAGGAACACCGCGTCCCACTCCAGGCCCTTGGCCGCGTGCAGCGAGGCGAGGGTGACGCCCTCGACGGTCGGCGCGTGCTGGGCGTTCGCCCGCTCGTCGAGCTCCGTCACGAAGTCCGCGAGCGCGGCCTGCGGACGGGCCCGGGAGAAGTCCTCGGCCAGCCGAACCAGCGCCGCCAGCGACTCCCAGCGGTCCCGGGTCGCGCCGGAACCCGCGGGGGGCTCGGGGGACCAGCCGCGGGTGCTCAGCACCGCCCGCACCTGCGCGGGCAGGTCGGCCTCGTCCAGCCCCGGGTCTGAGGTGCCGCCGGCCCGCGCCGCGCCGCGCAGCAGCAGCCCGGCCTCGCGGATCTCCGGCCGCTCGAAGAAGCGCTCGGCACCGCGCAGCTGATAGGGCACCCCAGCGTCGGCCAGTGCCTGCTCGTAGACCTCGGACTGGGCGTTCACCCGGTAGAGCACGGCGATCTCGCTGGGCCGCACGCCGTCGTCGATCAGCTCCCTGATCCGCCGGGCGGTGCCCTCGGCCTCGGCGGGCTCGTCCGCGTACTCGGTGTAGACCGGCTCGGGACCCGCCTCGCGCTGCGAGACCAGCTCCAGCCGATGCTGGGCGGCCTGGCCCCGGGCCTGGGACAGCAGCCCGTTGGCCAGGTGCACCACCTGCGGGGTGGAGCGGTAGTCGCGGACCAGCTTCACCACCGTGGCGTCCGGATGCCGGGTGCGGAAGCCGAGCAGGAACTCAGGGGTGGCGCCGGTGAAGGAGTAGATGGTCTGCGAGGCGTCGCCGACGACGCAGACGCTGTCCCGGCCGCCCAGCCACAGGTCCAGCAGGCGCTGCTGCAGCGGGCTGACGTCCTGGTACTCGTCGACGACGAAGTGCTGGTACTGGGAGCGGACGGCGTCGGCGACGTCCGGCCGGTCCTCCAGGACACCGACGGTGAGCAGCAGCACGTCCTCGAAGTCGATGACCCCGCGGTCGCGCTTGAGCTGCTCGTAGGTGGTGTAGATGCGGGCGATCTCGGCGGCGTCGCGCGGGATGTCCCGGGCGGCCTTGGCCGCCGCCGCCGGATAGTCCTCCGGAGCGGTCTGGGTGACCTTGGCCCACTCGATCTCGCCGGTGACGTCACGCAGCTCGTTGCGGTCCAGCCGGATGCGCGAGCGCGCCCCGGCCTCCGCGACCAGCTGGATCTTGCGCTCGGCCAGCCGCGGCATCTCACCGCCGATGGCCCGCGGCCAGAAGTACTGCAGCTGCCGCAGCGCAGCGGAGTGGAACGTGCGCGCCTGCACGCCGCCCGCGCCGAGCTGCCGCAGCCGCCCGCGCATCTCACCGGCCGCCCGGGCCGTGAAGGTGACCGCGAGCACACTGGACGGCTGCAGTATCCCGGCCCGCACCCCGTACGCGATCCGGTGGGTGATCGCGCGCGTCTTGCCCGTACCGGCTCCCGCCAGCACGCACACCGGCCCGTGCAGGGCGGTGGCGACCGCGCGCTGCTCGGGGTCGAGCCCGGCGAGCACGGCGTCCGGGGAGTCCGGGACGGCGGGGAAGTCCGGGAAGAGCGGGGTGTGGGTTGGTGCAGTCACCCCGCCATGCTGCCAGGTCCCGGGAGACGCCCGGGAAAGTTATCCACAGCTGAGGTGCGACGGTCGGATCGGGAACGATTGCAAGGAATGCGGCGGCGAGGGGTTAGCGTTCTCGGGATCGACGTCATCCCCCGCCTTGAGGAGTGAACACCGATGTCCGGCACTGTGACGATGTACAGCACCACGTGGTGCGGATACTGCCGCCGCCTGAAGGGTCAGCTGGACCGTGAGGGCATCGCGTACACGGAGATCAACATCGAGCAGGACCCGGAGTCGGCGAAGTTCGTCGAGAGCGTCAACGGAGGCAACCAGCTGGTCCCGACGCTCCTGGTGGCCCCGAAGAGCGGCGCCGAGTCGATCCCGCTGAGCAACCCGAGCCTGGCCCAGGTCAAGCAGGCCCTCGCCGGCTGACCTGCCTCCCGGCCCGGCCGCGCGACACCCCCGCGGCCGGGCCGGGGAACGACGGGGCCGGGAACTCAGCGCCGCGTCGGCAGCGGCATCCCGTACCAGCGCTCGATCAGCCGCGCCGCGATGGAGATGCCGTACGGCGGCAGCACCTCGCCGGTCTCCATCGCCTTGCGGTACTCCTCCCGGGAGAACCAGCGCGCCTCGTGCAGCTCCTCGCCGTCCACGGTGATCGCCGCGGACGTGGCCCGCGCCATGAAGCCCAGCATCAGGCTGGAGGGGAACGGCCAGGGCTGGCTGGAGACGTAACTCACCTCGCCGACCGTCACCCCCGCCTCCTCGGCGACCTCCCGCACCACGGCCTGCTCCAGGGACTCCCCGGGCTCCACGAAGCCCGCGAGCGTCGAGAAGCGCCCCTCGGGCCAGTGCACCTGGCGGCCCAGCAGCGCGCGGTCCTCCGAGTCGGTGACCAGCATGATCACCGCCGGGTCGGTGCGCGGGTAGTGCTCAGCGCCACAGGCCGGGCAGCGGCGGATGTGGCCCGCGGCCGCCACCACCGTGCGCTCGCCGCAGCGCGAGCAGAAGCGGTGCATGCGCTGCCAGTTCTCCAGGGCGACCGCGTGCACCATGAGGCCGGCGTCACGGTCCGACAGCAGCGCCCCGACCTCGCGCAGCCCCGCCGGACGGGCCACGTCGTCCAGACGGCCCGGCAGCGAGTCCTTCTGCAGCGCGAAGTAGCGCACCCCCTCCTCGTCCACGCCGAGGAAGTAGCGGTGCACCTCGCTCTCGGGTGCCTCGAAGCTCGGCATCATGACCAGTTCGGTGCCGCCGTCCGGGGTGTCCTCGACCAGGACCTGTCCCCCGGAGACCACGAACACCCGCGTCGTCGGGTGGCTCCAGGCGGCCGCCAGCCACGCCTCGTCGAGACGGTGCTCGGCGGCGCGGTCCACACCCGACGCGCGGGCGAGGGGCGGCGGGAAGGAGGTCGCGTCGAAGGCGGTGCCGGTATCTGACTTATCGGACGTATCGGACGTATCGGACAAGGTTGCTGTCAACTCCCCGTAGCGCGCGGATGGGTGCGGATGCTTACAGAGTCGTGAACTCGCTCCAGAGGTACGCGGACGTCTCCACACCCTTGAGCAGAAGGTCCAGTTCCACCTTCTCGTTCACCGAGTGCCAACCGTCGGACGGCACGGAAATTCCCAGGAACAGGACGGGGACATCGAGAACGTCCTGCAGATCGGCCGCCGGACCCGAGCCGCCCTCCCGGGTGAACAGGACCTCCTTGCCGAAGGCCCGCCCCATCGCCCGGGTCACCGAGCGCAGCGCCGGGTGGTCCAGCGGCGTCAGGCACGGGCGGGTGGCCCCCCAGAAGGTGATCTCGTGCCGGATGCCGGCCGGGACGCGCGCGGCGACCCAGTCGGTGACCAGCTGCTGCACGCGGTCGGTGTCCTGCCCCGCCACCAGCCGGAAGGACAGCTTCAGCCGGGCCGAGGACGGCACGATCGTCTTGCCGCCGGGACCCTGGTAGCCACCGCCGATGCCGTTCACCTCGGCGGTCGGCCGGGCCCAGACCCGCTCCAGGGTGGAGTAGCCCGCCTCGCCGCTCGTCGCGTACGACTTGGCCGTCCGCAGCCAGCGCTCCTCGTCGAAGGGCAGGCGGGCGAACAGCTCGCGCTCGCGCTCGTCCAGCTCGACGACGCCCTCGTAGAAGCCGGGGATCGCCACCCGGCCGTCCGCGTCGTGCAGGGCCGCGGCGAGCCGGGCCGCCTCGGTCGCCGGGTTGGGGACGGCTCCGCCGAAGGAACCGGAGTGGATGTCCTGGTCGGGGCCGTACAGGTCGATCTGGCAGTCGGCCAGGCCGCGCATGCCGGTGCACACGGTCGGGGTGTCCTCGTCCCACATGCCGGTGTCGGAGACGATCACGGTGTCGCAGGCCAGCCGGCCGGCCCGGTCCCGGACCAGGTCGGTGAAGTGCGGGGAGCCGGACTCCTCCTCGCCCTCGATCAGCAGCTTCAGGTTGACGGCCGGGGCGGTGCGGCCGGTGGCGGCCAGGTGTGCGCGGACACCGAGCGTGTGGAAGAACACCTGCCCCTTGTCGTCGGCGGCGCCCCGTCCGTACATCCGGCCGTCGCGGACCAGCGGCTCGAAGGGCTCGCTGTCCCAGCCGTCCTCGCGGGCGGCGGGCTGCACGTCGTGGTGGCCGTAGACCAGCACCGTCGGCGCGTCCGCGACGTCGGAGGGCCACTCCGCGAAGACCGCGGGGGCGCCCGGCGTCTCCCACACCTCGGCCACCGGGAAGCCGGTCTCCTTCAGCTTCGCCGCGAGCCACTCGGCGCTGCGCCGTACATCGGCGGCCCGGTCCGGATCGGCCGATACGGAGGGGATGCGCAGCCACTCGGCGAGATCGCCGAGAAAAGTGTCCCGATGGGCCTCGATGTACGTGCGGACGACGCTGTCCGGGGTGGTGCTCATGGCCTTGAGCCTATCGGGCGACGGCGGAGGTCCCGGCGCCGGTGTCCGGGCCGGAGCCCGGCGCGGGCCCCTGCTCGGGCTCCGGCCCGTCCAGCAGCAGGCGTTCCAGTGCGGCCCGGTCGGGCAGGGCCTCGGGCCGTATCAGCTCCCCCGTCCGCACGTGCAGGAAGGCGGCGGTGACGCGCGACAACGGCACGCCGTGCTGCTCGGCCCAGGCGAGCCGGTAGACGGCGAGCTGCAGCGCGTCGGCGGTGCCGGCGCGGCCGGTCTTCCAGTCGACGATCTCGTAGCCGTCACCCTCGCGGTACACGGCGTCGATCCGGCCGCGGATCACCCGGCCTGCGAGTCCGATCTGGAACGGCGTCTCGACGCGGTAGGGGGTGCGTTCGGCGTAGGGGGTGCGCAGGAAGGCCTCCTTGAGCGCGGCGAGGTCGCGCTCGTCGGCGATCTCGTCGTCGCCCTCGATGCCGGGCAGCTCCTCGGGGGCGATCAGCGGCAGCTCCTCGAAACGGGACTCGACCCAGGCGTGGAAGCGGGTGCCGCGCCGCGCCTCGGGCCGCGGCGGGCGGGGCATGGGGCGGGCCAGGTCACGGGCGAAGCCGTCGGGGTCGGCGGCCAGGCGCAGCAGGGCGGAGGCGCTGAGCGTGGCGGGCAGCGGGACGTCGCGGACGGTCGCGCGGGAGCGGAGCAGCTCCTCGGTGAGGGCGTCGAGGTCCCGGTCCCAGGACGCGACGGCACGGGCCTCCTCGGGGAGCAGTGCCGCCCCGCCGCCGGGCCCGTGCCCGGGCGGGGGGACGGGCCCGGTCGCGGGAGGCCGGGGGCCGGGCTGCCCGGGGATGGCGGGGCGGTCGGTGGACCAGTCCTCCCAGTCGCCGGTGTCCCGCACGCCGTGCGGGTCGCCGGGGGAGCCGCCGTAGGCGTCGTCGTACTCGCCCTCCGGATCGCGGTAGGCGTCGTACGCGTCATACGTGTCGTATTCGCCGTACGCGTCGTACGGCGGCGGCTCCTCCTCGTCCTCCGGGGGCGGCGGCCAGTCGGGGTCGGGCGGGGCCGCCACCGGGTGCACGGCCGGCGCCTCCAGGTGGGCCAGCACGCTGCGCGCCGCCTCACGGCGGCGGGCCAGGGCCGCCGGGTCCAGGGGCAGCGGCCACGGGGTCTCCGCCGCACGGTTCAGCGCCGGGTTGACGGTGTCGGGCTCGGGGGCCTCGGCCCAGTGCTCGACCTCGCCGTGGCCGGCCTCGCAGTGCGCGCGCAGCGCGTCGAGGAAGGCGGACGGCCCGAAGGGGCGCTTCTGGCTGGGGCCCCACCAGTGGCCGGAGCCCAGCAGCAGGGAGCGCGGGCGGGTGAAGGTGACGTAGCCGAGCCGCAGCTCCTCGACGCGGTTGTGCTCGGCCATGGCCGTCTTGAACTCGGCCAGGCCCGCCCGGGACCACTCCTCCACGTCGGGGAGGGTGGCGGCGTCGCCGCGCAGCCCGTGCGGCAGCGCCTTGGCGTTGAAGTGCCACAGCTCGCGGCCCCGCTCGCTCGGGAAACCCTTGCGCACCAGCCCCGGGACGGCGACGACGTCCCACTCCAGGCCCTTGGACTTGTGCGCCGTGAGCACCTTCACCGTGTTCTCGCCGCCGGGCAGCGAGCTGTCCAGGCCCTTCTCGTACTGCGCGGCGGTGCGCAGGAAGCCGAGGAAGGCCAGCAGTGTGGCTTCGCCGTCGAGCGAGGCGAAACCGGCCGCGATGTCCAGGAACGCGTGCAGGGTCTCCCGGCGGCGGGCGGCCAGCGCGTGCGGGGACGCGGAGAGCTCGACCTCCAGGCCGGTGACGGCGAGCACCCGGTGCAGGACGTCCATGAGCGGGTCGGCGAGGGCCCGCCGCAGCTCCCGTATCTCGGTGGCCAGGCGCGCGAAGCGGACCCGTGCCTCCGGGGAGAAGGGCAGGTGGTCGTCGGGCTCGCCGTCGACGAAGGTCTCCAGGGCGTCGGCGAGCGAGATCACCTCGGCCGGGTCGACGCCCTCCACCGCGGCCGCCAGCCGGTCCGCGGTGTCGCCCCGGCCCGGTACGAGCAGCCGGGCCCGCCGGCCCAGCAGCGCCAGATCGCGCGGCCCGATCCGCCAGCGCGGCCCGGTGAGCAGCCGGACGAGGGCGGCGTTGGCCGTCGGATCCTGCAGCACCTCGCAGACGGCGACCAGGTCGGCGACCTCCGGCAGGTGCAGCAGCCCGGACAGGCCGACCACCTCGACGGGGACGTCACGGGCGACGAGCGCCGCGTGGATGTCGGCGAAATGGGCGGCGGCCCGGCACAGCACGGCGATCTCGCCGGGAGCGGTGCCCGTGCGGACCAGGTGCGCGACGGAGTCGGCGATCCAGGCGATCTCCTCCTCCTGGGTGGGCAGCAGCGCGCAGCGCACGACGCCGTCCCGCTCGGCGCCCGGCGCGGGCCGCAGGGCCTCGACGCCCTCGTGGCGCTCGCGCAGCTCGGCGGCGAGGCCGTTGGCGAGGTCGAGCAGCCGGCCGCCGCTGCGCCGGTTCTCCGACAGGGACTGACGGCGGGCGGGAGTGCCGTCGGCGTGCGCGAAGTGGACGGGGAAGTCGTCGAGGTTGGCCACCGAGGCGCCGCGCCAGCCGTAGATGGCCTGGCAGGGGTCGCCGACCGCGGTCACCGGATGGCCGGTGCCGTCGCCGAACAGCGCGGACAGCAGCAGGCCCTGGGCGACGGAGGTGTCCTGGTACTCGTCGAGCAGCACGACCGCGTACTGCTCGCGCAGGATGCGGCCGACCTCGGGGCGGGTGCGGGCCAGGGTCGCCGACAGGGCGATCTGGTCGCCGAAGTCGAGCAGATCCCGCTGCTTCTTCTCGGCACGGTACGCGGTGGCGAGCCCGGTCAGGTCGATGCGGGCGCGCGCGGTCTCGGGGAGCCTGCGCAGCTCGGCGTTGGTGAGCCGGATGCCGTCGAGGGCGGCGAGCCACTGCCGGTCGTGGGCGAGCAGCCGCTCGGGCGGCACCAGGTGCTCCGCCAGCTCGCCCTCCAGTGCCAGCAGATCGCTGACCAGGCCCGGGATGCCCTTGGTGAGCGCCGGGAAGGGACCGGGCGCGGCACGCAGCACGCGTGCGGCCAGCTGGTAGCGCGTCGCGTCGGCGAGCAGCCGCGCGGTCGGCTCCAGCCCGATGCGCAGCCCGTGCTCCTTGAGCAGCTGCCCGGCGAAGGCGTGGTACGTGGAGATCTGCGGCTCTCCCGGCGCGTGGTCGGGGTCCGCCGGGTCGGGGTCGGTCACGCCGGCCCGGACGAGGGCCTTGCGCACGCGCTCCGACAGCTCTCCGGCCGCCTTGTTGGTGAACGTCAGCCCCAGCACCTGCTCGGGCGCGACCTGCCCGGTGCCGACCAGCCACACCACGCGGGCCGCCATGACGGTCGTCTTCCCCGAACCGGCGCCGGCCACGATCACCTGCGGGGCGAGCGGCGCGGTGATGCACGCCAGCTGCTCCGGGGTGAACGGGATGCCCAGCAGTTCCTTGAGCTGCTCGGGACCGGTGATGAGGGAGGACACGAAGGGGAGGTTATCGGGCACCACCGACACCGGCCGCCGCCGCCCGGTCCGACGGCTGCCACCCGTTCGGGTGCATTCCGCTCTACCGATGTAGAACATCGCGTTCTACGCTGGAGGCATGGAGCGCATCCCGGTACGCGAGCTGAACCAGAACACCAGTGCCGTGCTCGCGCGCGTCCAGCACGGCGAGACATTCGAGGTGACCGTGAGCGGAACCCCGGTGGCCCGTCTCGTGCCCATCTCGGGCAGCCAGTCCGTACTGGACCGCATGGTCGCCGAGGGACGCGCCACCCCACCCGCGGCCTCAGGGCCGGTCCCGGTGCCGCCTGTGCTCGGCGATCCGGGGATCGACACGGCGGCCGCGCTCGGCGTCATGCGCGAGGAGGAGCGCTGGTGATCTACCTGGACTCGGCGGCGATCGTGAAGCTGGTCCGCCGGGAGCAGGGCACACGGGAGTTGGCCGCCTGGCTGAACGACCGCCCCGACGAACCTTTGGTGTCGTCGTCGCTCGTCGAGGCGGAGGTCCCACGTGCCCTGCGCCGGTCGGCCCCGCAGGCACTCGCCGGCGTCCCCGGTGTGATCACCCGGCTCTACCGGTTCGAGATCGATGCGGCCGTCCGTGCCACGGCTTCCGCCTACAGTGATCCACTGCTTCGCTCGCTCGACTCGATCCACCTGGCGACGGCGCAGCTCCTCGCCGGCCAGGCAGGCGCGGATCCGCTCGTGTTCGTCACGTACGACCAGCGCCTGCTGAAGGCCGCCCAGGACATCGGGCTGCGGGCCGAGGCACCGGGCGGCTGAGCCGCACCCCGTCACTCCACCACGTGCCGTCCCTCGGGGCGGCCGCTGCAGGAGGCGCGGAAGGCGCAGTTCTCGCAGTGCTGGCCGGTGGAGGGCGTGAAGCGCTCGTCGAGCACGCGGGCGGCCGCGTCGGCGAGCAGTCCGTCGGCCCAGTCGCCGGTGAGCGGCTCCTGCTGCTGGACGGTGGGCTGGGTGTCGCCGCCGTCGCGGCGGGCGGCGCCGATGCGGAGCTGGACGAGCTCGGCGCCGCCGGGGGCGGGCCGGGTGCCGTGGAACAGCTCGTCGACGGCGCCCTCGCGGACGGCGAGCTGGTAGACGGCGAGCTGCGGGTGGCGTTCGACCTCGGCGGCGGTGGGCTTGGCCTTGCCGGTCTTGAAGTCGACGACGTAGGCGTTGCCCTCCGCGTCGGTCTCGACGCGGTCCATGCTGCCGCGGATGCGGACGGCCACGTCCCCGGTCTCCAGGGTGATGTCGAAGCCGTGCTCGGAGGCGACCGCCTGGCGGCCGCGCTCCATGACGTGCCACCGCAGGAAGCGCTCCAGGGCGGCCCGGGCGTTCTCCTTCTCCTGCTGCGACTTCCAGGGCGCGTCGAAGGCGAGCGCGTTCCACACCGAGTCCAGCCGCTCCATGAGGACGTCCAGGTCGGCCGGGGTGCTGCCGGAGGCGACCTCGTCGGCGAGGACGTGCAGGACGTTGCCGAAGCCCTGGGCCGCGGTGGAGGGCGGTTCGGCCTTCACCTCGCGGCCGAGGAACCACTGCAGGGCGCAGGTGTTGGCCAGCTGGTCCAGCGCGCTGCCGGAGAGGGTGACCGGCTTGTCGCGGTCGCGCAGCGGGACCTCGGAGCGGGTCTGCTCGTACAGGCCCCACCAGCGTTCGGGGTGGGCGGCGGGGACCAGCGGCTGGCCGGCGTCCTCCAGGGCCGCCAGCCGCGCGAGGCGCCGGGCGGCGGCCTCGCGCAGGGCCGGGGAGGCGGCCGGGTCGACGGTCGTGGCGCGCAGCTCGGCGACGAGCGCCGCGACGGACAGCGGGCGGCGGGCACGGTGGGTGACGTCGACCGGCTCGACACCGAGCTCGGCGAGGAAGCGGGAGGGCTGGTCGCCGTCGTCGGCGGCGGCCTTCACGGCGGTCACCACCAGCCGCTCACGGGCCCGGGTGGCGGCCACGTAGAACAGCCGGCGCTCCTCGGCGAGCAGCGCGCCCTGGGTCAGCGGCTCCGCCAGGCCGTCGCGGCCGATGCGGTCGGCCTCCAGCAGGGAGCCGCGGCGGCGCAGGTCGGGCCAGAGCCCCTCCTGGACGCCCGCGACGACGACGAGGCGCCACTCCAGGCCCTTGGAGCGGTGGGCGGTCATCAGCCGTACGGCGTCGGGGCGCACGGCGCGGCGGGTGAGCACGTCGGCGGCGATGTCCTGGGCGGTCAGCTCCTCCAGGAAGTTGAGCGCGCCGCGGCCGCCGGTGCGCTCCTCGGCGCGGGCCGCGGCGTCGAACAGCACGCACACCGCGTCCAGGTCCCGGTCGGCGTTGCGCCCGGCGGCGCCGCCGCGCGCCGCGGCCCGTTCCAGCCGCCCGGGCCAGGGGGTGCCGTCCCACAGCTCCCACAGGGCCTGTTCCGCCGTGCCGCCGCCGGCCAGCAGCTCGCGTCCCTTGCGCAGCAGCCCGCCGAGCCGCTGCGCGCCCCGCGCGTACGACGGGTCCTGCGCCACGAGCCGTTCGGGCTCCGCCAGGGCCTCGGCGATGAGCTCGTCCGAGGGCCGCGGCACGGCGACGCCGGCGGCCCGTTCCTCCTCGCGCAGGGCGCGCCCCAGGCGGCGCAGGTCGGCGGCGTCCATGCCGCCGAGCGGGGAGCCGAGCAGGGTGAGCGCGTCCTCGACGCCGAGCCGGGGCTCCGGGGCGTCGGGCAGGGCGCCGTGGGCGCAGACCCGCAGGGCGAGCAGGAGGGGCGCGACGGCGGGCTCGTCCCGCAGCGGGAGGTCGTCGCCGTCGATGTCGACGGGGACCCCGGCGGAGGTGAGCGAGCGTCGCAGGACGGGCAGCGAGCGGGAGCCGGCGCGGACCAGGACGGCCATGTCGGACCAGGGGACGCCGTCCTCGAGGTGGGCGCGGCGCAGGACGTCGGCGATGCCGTCGAGCTCGGCACCCGGGGTGGGGTACGTGCGGACGGCGACCGAGCCCCCGTCACGGACCGGCGTGAGCTCGCGGTGGGCGCGGACGGCGGCGGCCGGGAGACGGGTCAGCGGCATGCGCCGCGTGACGAGCCGGGTGGCGGCCAGCAGGGCGGCCCCGGAGCGGCGGGCCGTGGTGAGGACGCGCACGTCGGCGGGGCGGCCGTCGCGGTGCCGGAACGCGTCCGGGAAGCCGAGGATGCCGTTCACGTCGGCGCCGCGGAAGGCGTAGATGGACTGGTCCGGGTCGCCGAAGGCCACCAGGTCGCGCCCGGACCCGGCGAGCGCCTGCAGCAGCCGCACCTGGGCGGGGTCGGTGTCCTGGTACTCGTCGACGTAGACGGCCTCGTACGCCCCGGCCAGGAAGCGGGCCACCTCGGGACGCCCGGCGAGCAGCACCGCGCGGTGCACCAGTTCGGCGTAGTCGATGACGCCCTGGAGGTCGAGGACGTCCAGGTACTCGGCGAGGAAGCCGGCCGCCGCCGACCAGTCGGGGCGTCCGGTGCGGCCCGCGAACGCGGCCAGGGCGCGCGGGCCGAGGCCCAGCTCGCGGGTACGGGCCAGCACGGCCCGGACCTCGTCGGCGAAACCGCGGGTGGTCAGCGCCGCGCGCAGTTCGTCGGGCCACCGCACGCGCACCCGCCCCCGCCGTTCCAGCTCGGCCTCGCCCGCCAGGAGCTCGCGCACCGCCAGGTCCTGCTCGGGGCCGGACAGCAGCCGCAGCGGGTCGGCGAACAGCTCGGGATCCTGGTGGGCGCGGACCAGGGCGTAACAGAAGGAGTGGAAGGTGGTCGCCTGCGGTGCGGCGGCGCCGCCCATCCGGGCGGCCATGCGGTCGCGCAGTTCGCCCGCCGCCTTGCGGCCGAAGGTGAGGACGAGGACGCGCTCCGGGTCGGTGCCGCGCCGCACCCGCTCGGCGACGGCCTCGACCAGGGTGGTGGTCTTCCCGGTGCCCGGCCCGGCGAGGACGAGAAGCGGGCCGCCGCCGTGCTCAACCACCGCGCGCTGGGACGCGTCCAGTTCAGGGGGTGTCACCGGTTCCGGAGCGGTCCGTAGCAGCCGGTAGCCGCCGGAAGGCCCGACCGTCCCCCCGGAGCGCCGTGCGGCGGCGTCCGTCTGGCGTGTGGAGGAGGAGGTCACGTGGTTCGCCGGTTCCGTGTGCGTGCGGGTGCGTGTGCGGGTGGCTGTGCTGCCGGTGGCCGGGGGCGGCCAGGTGCCGACGGTACGCCACCGGTCACCGGGGCCGCCGCGCGTCCCGTCCTTCCCGTACGGATGCGGGAGCGGCCGGGCGCCGGGTGCCGTACTCCGTCCGGACGGCCGATCGCATCAACCGGTCCCGGATGGCGGAAGCTGGATGGTGTGAGCGTCCGGTCGTCAGTCGTCCTCGCCGTCCCCGCCGGGGGCGGGCACGGGATCCGTGCCGTCCCAGCGGGCCCTGCGCATGTCCAGGCGGGGTATGTGGCCCTTCGCGGCCTGCGCGGCGGGGCGCAGCGGGGTGCCCTCCGCGCGGTAGTGCTCCAGGGCGCGCAGCTCGTGGCCGGGCAGCAGCCCGCCGTCCGCGCGGACCACGCGCCACCACGGCACGGCTCCGCCGTACAGCGCCATGACGTGGCCCACCTGCCGGGGGCCGCCCTCCCCCAGCCATTCGGCGATGTCGCCGTACGTCATGACCCTCCCCGGCGGGATCCGCTCGGCGACGTCCAGCACGCGCTCCGCGTACGCGGGAAGCTCCGGGGCGTCGTCCGGGTCGTGCGCGGTGTCCTTGCTCATCCGTCACATGGTGCCCCAGGGCACCGACAATCGCGGCCGGCGGGAGTGCGCGCGGGGGCGCCCGTGACGTCGAATTGCCCCCTCCTGCGCCCATGCGCGGGCTGCTCGTGCCACCATCATCCGGGCGGTGACTGGTGATACGAGATCAAAAAGAGACAGCAGGCGAGCACGACGTGAGCGGGAACGGAGCCGCTCACGCGGTCCCCGCTGCCTCCGAAGGCCCCCGGGACGGCGGTCCGGCCGGGGGTTCCGCCCCCGTGCCACCGGCCCCGCCGGTGCCCGGTGACGTGGCCGGGGCCGCCCCGGTCCTCCCCTCCGCCGGCGCCGTGCCGGCCCCCGGCGGCCGAGACGGACGCGCCGTGACCGCGTCCGGCGACGCCCCCCTCGGTGAGACCCGCGCCACATCCGCGCCCGCGCGGGCCGCGGGTGCCTCCGGGCCCCACGACGAGGCGGAACCCCACGGGGCTTCCGCCGCGACGGCCGACGACCCGGCCGCGACGGCGCCTCCGGCCAAGGACGCCGAGGACGCCGAGGACGACAACGCCGCGGACGGCCCCGGCGGCACACCCGGGCCGCGGACCACCGCGCCCGCGAACGACGAGGACGCCTGCGCCGGCACAACCCCGCACCCCGACCCGGTGGCGCGGGACGAGCCGCTGCTGCCCGCGCGGGTGCACCGCCCCGTCGATCTCATGCGCTTCCTGTTCGGGCTCCTCGGCATCGCGATCGTGCTCATGATCGCGGGCTTCGCGCACGCGACGACCTCGGGCGTGGAGCAGGACATCGCCGAGGGCGCGACGCACGCCCCGGAGCCGCTGATCACGATCGCCGGGCTGCTGGCGACCGTGGCGGTGCTGATCGTGCCCGTGGCGTTCGCCGTGGAGCGGCTGATCAAGCGGGACGGGCTGCGCATCGCCGACGGCGTGCTGGCCGCGGTCCTGGCCCACGGGGTGTCGCTCGCGACCGACCTGTGGGTGTCGGACGCGGCGCCGGTGGCGATCCGGGACGCGCTGACCCGGGACGCGCCAGGCGGCGGGCTCACCGACCCCGTCCACGGCTACCTGGCCCCGGTGATCGCCTATATGACGGCGGTCGGCATGGCCCGGCGCCCGCGCTGGCGGGTGGCGCTGTGGTTCGTGCTGGTGGTGGACTCCTTCGCGGTACTCATGGGCGGCTACACGACGCCGTTCTCGATCATCGTGACCGTGCTGATCGGCTGGACGGTGGCGTACGGCACGCTCTACGGGGTCGGCTCGCCGAACGTCCGCCCGACCGGCCAGAACCTGCTCGCGGGCCTGCGCAGGGTGGGCTTCGCGCCGCTGACGGCGGTCCGCGCGGAGGACGAGTTCCCCGACTCGCCCGACTCCGACCGGGGCCGCCGCTACATGGTGACCCTGGAGGACGGCCCGCTGCTCGACGTCACGGTCGTGGACCGCGAGCAGCAGGCGCACGGCTTCTTCTACCGCATGTGGCGCCGGCTCCAGCTGCGCGGGATCACCCAGCGGCGCAGCCTGCAGTCGTTGCGCCAGGCGCTGGAACAGGAGGCGCTGCTCGCCTACGCGGCCATCGCCGCGGGCGCCAACGCCCCGCGGCTGATCGCCACCTCCGAGCTGGGCCCGGACGCCGTGATGCTGGTGTACGAGCACATGGGCGGCCGATCGCTGGACGCGCTGGCGGACGAGGAGATCACCGACGAGGTGCTGCACGGCGCCTGGGCGCAGGTGAAGTCACTGCAGTCGCGGCGGATCGCGCACCGCCGGCTGGTCGGCGAGTCGCTCCAGATGGATCGTTCCGGCACGGTCTTCCTGACCGATCTGCGCGGCGGCGAGATCGCCGCCGGCGACATCGTGCTGCGCATGGACGTGGCGCAGCTGCTCACCACCCTGGCGCTGCGCGTCGGTCCCGAGCGGTCGGTGGCCTCGGCCGTGGCCGTGCTGGGCCCCGACGCCGTCGCCGACTCCCTGCCGCTGCTGCAGCCGATCGCGCTGAGCCGTACCACCCGGGCGACGCTGAAGCAGCTCGCCAGGGAACGGGCGCAGCGTGAGCGCGAGGCAGTGCTGGCCGCCTCCAAGGCCGGACGCGCGGACAGCGAGGCCGGCGGCAAGGAGACGGGCAAGGAGACCAAGGCCGAACGGCGGGCCGAGAAGAAGGCGATCGAGGATGCGCTGGAGGAGGCCCGCGAGGAGGATCTGCTCACCCGGATCCGCCACCAGGTGCTGCTCATCCGCCCGCAGGCCCCGGTGGAGCCGGTGCGGCTGGAGCGGGTGCGCCCGCGCACCCTGATCAGCATCATCGCGGGCGCCTTCGCCGCGTACTTCCTGCTCTCCCAGATCAGCAGCATCGACCCCGCGACGCTGCTGGCCGAGGCGAACTGGGGCTGGGTCGTCGTCGCCGTGCTGGCCTCCGCGCTCAGCTACGTCGCCGCGGCGATGGCGCTGTCCGGCTTCGTGCCGGAGAAGCTGTCCTTCGTCCGCACCACGCTGGCGCAGATCGCCGGCTCCTTCGTGAAGCTGGTCGCCCCTGCGGCCATCGGCGGTGTGGCGCTCAACACCCGCTACCTGCAGAAGTCGGGCGTGCGCCCCGGTCTGGCGGTGGCGAGCGTGGGCGCCTCGCAGCTGGTCGGCCTCGGCTCGCACATCAGCCTGCTGCTGGTCTTCGGCTACATCACCGGCACCGAGAAGACCCCGTCGCTGTCCCCGTCCCGGACGGTGATGGCGGGTCTGCTGACGGCCGGCGTGCTCTTCCTGGTCGTCACCGCGGTGCCGCCGCTGCGGCGCTTCGTCTCCACGCGGGTACGGGCGCTGTTCGCCGGCGTGGTCCCGCGCATGCTGGACGTGCTCCAGCAGCCGATGAAGCTGACCACGGGCATCGGCGGCACGCTGCTGCTGACCCTGGCCTTCGTGCTGTGCCTGGACGCGAGCATCCGCACCTTCCACGGCGAGGTCAATTTCGCGGCGATCGCGGTGATCTTCCTCGCGGGCAACGCGCTGGGCTCCGCCGCCCCGACGCCGGGCGGCCTGGGCGCGGTCGAGGGCGCGCTGATCGCCGGTCTGACCACCATCGGCCATCTCGACTCGGCGACGGCCACCTCGGCGGTGCTGCTGTTCCGCGTGCTGACCTTCTGGCTCCCGGTGCTCCCCGGATGGCTGGCGTTCACCCAGCTCACCCGGCGGCAGGCGTTGTGAGGCGGGCCCACTGACAGGGGTTGTCAGTGGGCCGCCCGTACGGTCCCGCCATGGACACCACGCACATCGTCGAGCTGCGCCGGTACACCCTGCGCCCCGGCGCCCGGGACACCCTGATCGACCTGTTCGAGCGCGAGTTCGTCACCGGCCAGGAGGCCGCCGGGATCCGGGTCGGCGGCCGCTTCCGCGACCTGGACGACCCGGACCGCTTCGTGTGGATGCGCGGCTTCCCGGACATGGCGGCCAGGAACCGCGCCCTGCGTGCCTTCTACGGCGGCCCTGTGTGGCGGGCGCACCGTGACGCGGCCAACGCCACCATGACCGACTCGGACGACGTCCTGCTGCTGCGCGGCCCCGGTTACGCCGTGCCGCCGGACGCGGGGACGGTCGTCGTGACCATCTGTCATCCCACCGACCCGGCGGCCTTCACCGGCGCTCTCGCGGCCGCGGGCGGCCTCCCGGCGACCGCGGCGGCGCACCGCACCGAACACGCCGAGAACGACTTCCCCGCACTGCCGGTCCGCACCGGCGAGGACGTCGTCGTCTGGTTCACCGCCCTCCCGGACGCCGGCGCCCACCCGGAGCGGACCGCCCTGCCGGCCGGGCTCGAACGGCGTCTGCTGCGGCCGCCGCAGCGGCTGCGGCTGGCCCCCGTACGCGTCCCGGGGCCTCAGCCCAAGATGTCGCCGAGGTCGTAGCCGACCGGCTCCTCCAGCTGCGCGTAGGTGCAGTCGACGGGGTCGCGGTCGGGCCGCCAGCGGCGGAACCGGGCGGTGTGCCGGAAGCGGTCGCCCTGCATGTGGTCGTAGGCGACCTCCAGGACGCGCTCGGGCCGCAGCGGGATCCAGGACAGGTCCTTGCCCGCGCTCCAGCGGCTCTGGGCGCCCGGCATGCGGCCGCCGGGCTCGGCTTCGGCCCAATCGGCCCAGGGGTGCCCCTCGGCGGAGGCCATGCGCAGGGGCTCCAGTTCGGCGACCAGTTCCTCGCGACGGCGCATGGGGAAGGAGGCGCAGACGCCGACGTGCTGGAGGCGGCCGGCGGCGTCGTGCAGGCCGAGCAGCAGGGAGCCGACGACGGGGCCGGACTTGTGCCGGCGGTAGCCGGCGAGCACGCAGTCGGCGGTGCGCTCGTGCTTGACCTTGATCATGACGCGTTCGTCGGGGCGGTAACTGGACTCGGGGGGCTTGGCGACGACGCCGTCCAGCCCCGCCCCCTCGTACTGCTCGAACCACCGCCGGGCGAGCTCGATGTCGGTCGTGGCGGGCGCGACGTGGACCGGAGCCCGCGCGGTGCCGAGCGCGTCGACCAGGGCCTGGCGGCGCCAGGTCTGCGGGTCCGCCATCAGGGAGCGGTCGCCCAGCGCGAGCAGGTCGAAGGCGACGAGGGAGGCCGGGGTGCGCTCGGCGAGCTGCCGGACGCGGGAGTCGGCGGGGTGGATGCGTTCCAGCAGCGCGTCGAAGTCCAGCCGGCCCTCGCGGGCGAGGACGATCTCGCCGTCGACGACGGCGCGCGGCGGCAGTTCGGTCCGGACCGCCTCGACGATCTCGGGGAAGTAGCGGGTCAGCGGCTTGCCGGTGCGGCTGCCGATCTCCACCTCGGCGCCGTCGCGGAAGACGATGGCCCGGAAGCCGTCCCACTTGCCCTCGTACAGCATGCCGGGCGGGATCGCGTCCGCCGACTTGGCGAGCATCGGCTTCACGGGCGGCATCACCGGAAGGTCCATGCCGCGATTGTCCGCCCGACAGGCGCCGCCCGCCCGTCGGGCCTACCGTGTCGGGCATGGGAGAGGCGGTGACGGCATGGCGGAGGCGGTCGAGCTGACCGTCGGCGAGCGGACGGTGCGGCTCTCGAACCCCGGCAAGGTGTACTTCCCGGAACGGGGCTTCACCAAGCTGGACGTGGCCCGCTACTACCTCGCGGTCGGCGACGGCGTCCTGCGGGCGCTGCGCGACCGGCCGACGACGATGGAGCGCTACCCGGACGGAGTGGACGGCGAGTCGTTCTTCCAGAAGCGCGCCCCCAAGAACACCCCGGACTGGATCCCCACCGGCCGCATCCGCTTCCCCTCCGGCCGCCACGCCGACGAGATCTGCCCGACCGAGGTCGCCGCCGTCGTCTGGGGCGCCAACCTCGGCTGCCTCACCTTCCACCCCTGGCCGGTACGGCGCGGCGACCTCAACCACCCCGACGAGCTGCGCATCGACCTCGACCCGCAGCCCGGCACCGACTTCGGCGACGCGGTGCGCGTCGCCGGCGAGCTGCGCGGGCTCCTGGAGGAACTGGGCATGCGGGGCTGGCCGAAGACCTCCGGCGGGCGCGGCCTGCACGTCTTCGTCCCCATCGAGCCCGAGTGGACCTTCACGGGGGTACGGCGGGCCGCCATCGCGATCGCCCGCGAGATGGAACGGCGCATGCCCGGCCAGGTCACCAGCGCGTGGTGGAAGGAGGAGCGCGGCGAGAAGATCTTCGTCGACTACAACCAGACCGCGCGCGACCGCACCATCGCCTCCGCATACTCCGTACGGCCCAAGCCGCACGCCCCGGTGTCCGCGCCGCTGCGCTGGGAGGAGGTGCCGCAGGTCCACCCCCGGGACTTCGACCTGGCCACCATGCCCGCGCGGTACGCCGAGGCGGGGGACGTGCACGCCGATATGGAGGAGCGGGTCTTCCGGCTGGACGCCGTCCTGGAACTGGCCGAGCGCGACGAACGCGACCACGGGCTCGGGGACATGCCGTACCCGCCGGACCATCCCAAGATGCCCGGGGAGCCGCTGCGGGTGCAGCCGAGCCGGGCCAGGAACAAGCCGGACCCCTCCGGGAGCGAGGGCTGACGGCGCGGCACGACCCCTTCCCACCGCGCCCGCGCTGACGCATCATCAGGCGCATGCCCGCGCCTCGACCCGTGCCCCTGGACGAGTACCCGGTCCATCAGATCGCCCGTTCCATGCGCCATGTCGCGACCGGTGACCGCAACGCCTACGACCGTTCGATCTTCCACTTCTTCGACCACGAGGGCCGCGCCCTGCTCGTCACCGGCCTCGGCGTGTACCCCAACCTCGGGGTGACCGACGCCTACGCCACCCTGACGCGCGGCACCGCCATGCTCGCCGTGCGCGCCTCCGACGCGCTCGGCGAGGACCGCATGCGCCAGCACGTCGGACCGCTGCGCGTCGACGTCCTGGAGCCGCTCAAGCGGCTCCGTCTCACCTGCGACGACGAGTTCCTCTCGTACGACCTGGAGTGGGAGGCCGCCTTCCCGGCCGTCGAGGAGCCGCACCACGCCCAGTACCGGGGCGGCAGGCTCTTCCTGGAGGCCAGCCGCTTCGTCCAGGCCGGCACGTGCCACGGCGTCGTCCGCACCGGCGACGGCGAGGAGATCCGCGTGGGGCGGGGCCGCTGGACCGCGACCCGCGACCGCAGCTGGGGCGTGCGACCGGTGCCCGGCGAGGCCCCGGGACGGGCCGAGGAGGAGCACCGCCCGGCGGGTTTCCACCGGCTGTGGATACCGATCCGGTTCGACGACCGCTTCGTCATGGTCATCGCCCAGGAGGACGCCGACGGCTACCGCTCCCTGGACGAGGCCCTGCAGATCACCGAGCACGGCCCGGACCGGCAACTGGGCCGCGCCCAGGTCGACATCACCTACCGGGAGGGCACCCGGGCGCCGCTCGCGGCCGTCGTCCACCTGGCCGGCGGGAAGATCGAGGCGGAGGTGCTGGCGTCGAGCCCGCTCGCCGTCGGCGCCGGTTACCCGCCGGCCCGCGACTGGCAGCACGGCGAGTGGAAGGGCCGCGGATGGCTCGACCGCCGTGCGTATGACCTGACGGATCCGGCGGTCATGGGACCGGCCGCGTACGGAGTCACCGATCATGCCGCGCGTTTCGCCTGGGACGGCCGGGTCGGCTACGGCATCTTTGAGCACGGCAGCTTCGGCCGCCACATCCCCAGCGGCTTCACCGGTCAGGAGGCCATGTGACCACGGTGCGCACCACCACCCGCGACCCCCGACTGCTGCGCAGCCGCCTCGACGAGTGGCTGGCCGCCAAGCATCCCGGCGCCCACAGCCGCGGCGTGCACCTCCCCTCCGCCAACGGCCTGTCCAGCGAGACCGTCCTCTTCGACCTCGCCGTCCCCCATCCGGCGGGCACCGCGCGCCAGCGCATCCGCCCCTGCGTGCTGCGGCTGGCCGGCGACCCCGACGCGTACGCCGTCTTCCCGGCGTACGACATGGCCGCGCAGTACCGCGTCATCCAGACGGTCGCCGCCCGCACCGGCGTCCCCGTGCCCGAACTGCTGTGGCTGGAGCCCGACCCAGGGCCGCTCGGCGCGCCCTTCTTCGTCATGGAGCGCGTGCCCGGACGCGTCCCGCCGGACGTCATGCCCTACACCTACGGCGACAACTGGCTCTTCGACGCGTCCGAGGAGGACCGGGCGCGGTTGGAGCGGGCCACGGTGGGCGTCCTCGCCGAGCTGCACACCGTCCACGGAGAAGGGACGCTGCGCGGGCACGTCGACGCCCAACGCGCCTACTACGACTGGGTCGTCGACGGGCGCGCCCCCTCCCCCGTCATCGAGAGCGCCTTCGCCTGGCTGGAGGAGCACTGGCCCGCGGACCCCGGCCCGTCCGTGCTCAGCTGGGGCGACGCCCGCGTCGGCAACATCGTCTACGACTCCGACTTCGCACCAGCGGCCGTCCTCGACTGGGAGATGGCCTCCTCCGGCCCCCGCGAACTCGACCTCGCCTGGCTGGTGTACCTCCACCGCTTCTTCCAGGACCTCACCGTCGCCGCCGGTCTCCCCGGCATGCCGGGCTTCCTGGACCGCGACCGGGTCGCGGCCACCTACGCGGAACTCACCGGGCACACCCCTCGCGACCTCGACTTCCACCTCCTGTACGCGGCCCTGCGGCACGCGATCGTGATGCTGCGGGTCGGCCACCGGCAGGTGCACTTCGGGGAGCGGGACATGCCGGCCGACCCCGACGCGCTCATCCTGCACCGGGGGACGCTGGAGGCCATGGTGGAGGGCCGCCACCGCTGATCGCGGGGCGCCCGCGGCGGCCGTCGCGGGCGCCCCGGCCCCGCCGGACTCCTGGCGGTCCCCGACGGCGCGGGGCTGCGCGGAGCGCCTCGGCACGACCTGCGGCCGACCGCCATCCGTGCCACCCTGACGGGGGAACGAAATGAAGATATTCACCCGTTTGTCATGTAGTGCACCGGTGCGTCCGAGTCCGGGCTGTCACCCTCGGTGGAGGAGGGACCCGCGGTCGAGAGGGGCCCGCGCCGTCGTGAGGAGTACGCATGCACCACACCCTCGCTCGCACCGTCACGGCCGCCGCCCTGCTGGGAGCCTCCGCGCTCGCCACCATGCCCGCCCACGCGGCCCCCTCGGACCCCTCCTCCCCCACGGTCTACGCCCACCGCGGCGCCTCCACCGAGGCCCCCGAGAACACCCTCGCAGCCGTGCGCCGGGCCCACGAGCAGCACATCAAGTGGATCGAGAACGACGTCCAGCGCACCAAGGACGGCGCCCTGATCGTCATCCACGACACGACGCTCGCCCGGACGACCGACGTCGAGCAGGTCTTCCCGGACCGCTCCCCCTGGCGCGTCGCCGACTTCACCCTCGCCGAGATCCAGCGGCTCGACGCCGGGGGCTGGTTCGCCCCCCGCTACCGCGGCGAGCACATCCCCACCCTCCTGGACTACCTGGCCCTCCTCGACCACAACCAGCAGGGCCTGCTGCTGGAGCTCAAGCAGCCCGATCTCTACCCCGGCATCGAGAAGCAGACCATCGACACCCTCGATCGGGCCGGCTGGCTCGATCAGGCCCACCTCGCCGGCCGTCTGGTCATCCAGAGCTTCAGCGCCCCCGCCCTGCGCCGCACCCACGAACTGCGCCCGGCCGTCGAGACCGGCTTCCTCGGCAACCCACCGGTCTCGCGGCTGAAGGAGTACGCGGCCTTCGCCGACCAGATCAACCCGGACGAGAAGCACGTCACCTACGCCTACGTGGAGGCCGTCCACAGCCTCAAGGGCCCCGACGGCAAGCCGCTGCGGATCAACCCGTGGACGGTCGACGACCTCACCACCGCCGTCCGCATGGCGGCCTTCGGCGCCGACGGCATCATCACCAACCGCGCCGCCGTCATCCGCAACAGCGTCGACTGAGACGGCCCGCCGCCCCGCCTCACGGGCGCCTCGCCGCCTCCCGCAGGGCCCCGCGCGGTTCCCTGCGGCGACGCCACGACTCGATCACGCATCGTCGTCGCTGCCGTCGGCGGCGGCGCGGGCCTCGCTGATGAAGTGTTCGGCGCATTCTTCATCCCGGGCTCGTTCCCGTTGCTGATGCTGCAGACCACGATCGCGTGCTTCAACCGGCCGGAATTCCTGGTACCGCCTCACCGGCGCGGCGAGAGACGGGCTCGGTGATCGAGTGGGGGCGTCACCGCCGAGGCGTCCGCGGCACCTGAGCGAGGGGCCGGCGGCACCTGATGTGCACCGCGGGGCCGCATCCGGGCCGTCCGAGGCGCCCGAGGCGCCCGACGCCGACCGGTGCAGACCGGCAACGACAGAGGCCCATGGCATCCGATCTGATCGGATGCCATGGGCCTTCGCTGTCCCGCCGGTCGGCGGAAGGGCTGTCTAGTACACCGGCTTGTGCGGCTCGATCGTGTTGACCCAGCCGATGACGCCGCCGCCGACGTGGACCGCGTCGGAGAAGCCCGCGGACTTCAGGACGGCGAGGACCTCGGCGGAGCGGACACCGGTCTTGCAGTGCAGGACGATCTTCTTGTTCTGCGGGAGGTCCTGGAGGGCGTTGCCCATGAGGAACTCGTTCTTGGGCACCAGACGGGCACCCGGGATGGAGACGATCTCGTACTCGTTCGGCTCGCGGACATCGATGATGTCGATGTTCTCGCCGTCGTCGATCCACTCCTTGAGCTGCTTCGGAGTGATCGTCGAGCCCATGGCCGCCGCCTGGGCCTCCTCGGAGACGACGCCGCAGAAGGCCTCGTAGTCGATGAGCTCGGTGACGGTCGGGTTCTCGCCGCAGACCGCGCAGTCGGGGTCCTTGCGGACCTTGACCTGGCGGTACTGCATCTCCAGGGCGTCGTAGATCATCAGGCGGCCGACGAGCGGGTCGCCGGTGCCGGTGAGGACCTTGATGGCCTCGGTGACCTGGATGGAGCCGATGGACGCGCACAGCACGCCCAGGACGCCGCCCTCGGCGCAGGAGGGGACCATGCCCGGCGGCGGGGGCTCGGGGTAGAGGCAGCGGTAGCAGGGGCCGTGCTCGGACCAGAAGACCGACGCCTGGCCGTCGAAGCGGTAGATGGAGCCCCAGACGTACGGCTTGTTCAGCAGCACGCAGGCGTCGTTGACCAGGTATCGGGTCGCGAAGTTGTCCGTGCCGTCGACGATCAGGTCGTACTGGCTGAAGATGTCCATCACGTTGTCGGCCTCGAGCCGCTCCTCGTGAAGGACCACGTTGACGTACGGGTTGATGCCCTTGACGCTGTCGCGGGCGGACTCCGCCTTGGAACGGCCGATGTCCGCCTGGCTGTGGATGATCTGGCGCTGCAGGTTGGACTCGTCGACCTCGTCGAACTCCACGATGCCGAGCGTGCCGACCCCGGCGGCGGCCAGGTACATCAGGGCGGGCGAGCCGAGACCGCCGGCGCCCACACAGAGCACCTTCGCGTTCTTCAGCCGCTTCTGCCCGTCCATCCCCACGTCGGGGATGATCAGGTGGCGGGAGTACCTGCGGACCTCGTCGACGGTGAGCTCGGCGGCCGGCTCGACCAGGGGTGGCAGCGACACGGGGACTCCGTTTGTCGATCGATCACTACGGTTGTTCTCCACGTAACACTGCCACGCCCTTCTTCATTCCGAGACCGCCGTCCCGAGGAGCGAGACGGATTTGGGTCACATGCTGGGCGGCGGCTGACGGCGCAGCATGCGCGAGGCCTCGTCCCAGTAGCCCGGCAGGCCGTCCCAGGCCGCGTGGTCGGTGTGGTCGGTGAAGTAGACCGTCGCCGCGCCCTGCCAGCGGGCGATCCTCATGGCGTTCTCCAGGTGCGGGGCGGGAACACCGTGCACCAGGTGGCAGAAACGCTCCGTCGGGTACGCCGCGGTCCACTCCGGGGCCTCCGACCAGCGGTACTGCGTCCAGGGGCCGGCGAACGTCACCAGCTGGTCGGCGGCCTCGGCGTAGCCCTCGTACGGATGGCAGCCGTGGCCCAGCACGATGTGCCCCGTGCTGCCGCCCTCCACGCTCAGCAGCGCGCGCAGGGTGGTGATCACACGGCGGCAGTCGGACAGCTCCGAGCTGGTGGTCGGGGCGCGGTCGAGATAGAAGCCGTCGACCCGGTACCAGTCGAGGAAACGGTGCGCGTCGGCGACCAACTGGCCGAAGGGGCGCGCCCCGTGCCGGGTGTCCAGGTAGCCGAGGACGGGAACGGCCGCGTCGCGCAGCCGGGCGCACGCCCCGGTGTAGAGAGGGTCGATCCGGGCGCCGGGGCCGCGCGCCGCGTTGAGCACCACCCAGTGCATCGGGGCCTCCGGCCGGGCCAGTTCGGCCCATTCGGCGGGGGCGACCAGCGGGTGCGCGTACGCGGGGACCCCGAAGCCCAGTCCGTCGCAGCGGTCGATCGACCGGCGCACTCCGCTCGATGTCACACGCGGCATGCCGCCTCCATCCAGACGTCGGCGAGGGATTCCTCGAGGGCGATGCGGGGCCGCCAGCCGAGGCGGTCGCGGGCGGTGCGCACGTCGGCCTGCTGCCAGGCGCCGCAGCCGTCCGGGTAGTGGGAGTGGTTGCCGCCGTTCGCCATGAGGTGCGGGTCCTCGACCTCGTGGAGGGCGCCCGCGTAGCCCGCGGCGTTGGCGAGGGCGGCGGCCACCTCGCGCAGCGGTACGGCGCGGCCCGTGCCGATGTTGACCAGGCCCTGGGCGGCGGAGAGGGAGGCGGCGTGCACGGCGCGCGCAACGTCGCGTACGTCCACGAAGTCCCGCTGCACGCCGAGGCCGGTCAGCTTCAGTTCGCCGTCGCCGGTCTGCATGGCACGGCGCATCGCCTCCGCCAGCCGCCCGATCGGCGAGGCCGTGGGCGTGCCGGGGCCCACCGGGGTGAAGACCCGCAGCACGACCGCGTCGAGCCCGGAGCCCAGCACCAGCTCCGTCCCGGCGAGTTTGCTCACCCCGTACGGGCCGCCCGGCCGGGGCACGGCGTCCTCGGCCGTCGAGGACCCGGTGGGCGAGGGCCCGTACTCCGCTGCGCAGCCCACCTGGACCAGCCGGGCCGAGGTGGCGCTGCGGCGCATCGCCTCGCACACGGTGGCGACCGCGATCGTGTTGTGCCGGGTGAGATCGCGGGCTCCGCCCCGGGTGGCGCCGGCGCAGTTGATCACGACCCCGGGGTGGACGGCGTCCATGAAGCGCGCCAGCGCGCCGGGGCTTCCCGACGACAGGTCGAAGCGCACGTCGGCGTCGTCGCTGCGGCCGAGCGCGGTCAGCTGCACGGCGGGGTCGGCCAGCAGCCGTTCCGCCACGTGGCGCCCGACGAAGCCGTTGGCACCGAGGAGGAGGACTCTCATAGCGAGCGCCTCCGCTGCGCGTTCCGTGGCCGGGGATCCGGGTGGGTCATCGTGGGTCGCTCCTTGGCTTCTTCTTCGTATCCGTGGGGTGTGCCGGGCCGCGCCGTCCGCCGCTGCCCGCTCATCCCGGCACCGCCGCGGCCGTGTGCGCCGAGGCGCGCGAGAGCGTGGTGAGGGCGTGGGCCGCCAGGGCCAGGGCGGCGGCCGTGCAGGCCAGCGCGGGGATGGCGGCCGGCGCGAGGGGGAACCGGTGCAGCAGGGCGGCGGCGAGGGCCACGGCCTCGACGGCGCAGGCGAGGCCCGTGCCGATGGCCGCCGGGTCGGGGTGGCCGTGGACCGCGAGCAGGCGTGCGGTGAACAGCAGCAGCGCGAGCGCCGCGGGCCCGGCGAGCGCGGCGGGCGTGGGCAGGGCGCCGGCCACGGCCCGCGCGGCGCACAGCAGCGCGAGCACGGCGGCGAGGAAGAGCGCGAGCGTGCCCGCGAGCAACGGCCGTACGGCGCCGCCGAACTCCTCCAGGGTGCGGCTGCGCAGCAGATGGCCGCGGGCCCGTACGGCGAAGCGGTGGGCGCACCAGGCGGCCGGGGCGAGGGACAGCGCGAGCGCGGTCAGCTCCGCGGCGTCCGCGGCGGGCAGCACGCCTCCGGCCAGGCCGCCGACGGCGCGCGGCCCGTACAGCCCGAACCCCACGAGCCAGCAGGTCCACACCGCACCGCCGGGTCCTGTGCCGTACGGGGCGCTCAGCGGCCCCCGGCGCAGGGCCGCGAAGAGCCCGAGCAGGAGCAGCGGCACTGCGACGGCGGTGACCGCGAGCGCGGGCAGCGCGTTCAGGGCCCAGCCGGCGGCGGCGCAGACGGCCCCCGGGGCGAGGGCGACCAGCAGCACGGCGGGACGGTCCGCCGGCCGGGCGGCGGGGGCCGGGGCGACGGCACGGGGCACCCGCGCGTAGAGCTCCTCGGCGAGCGAGAAGACGTCGCGGTGCCGGAAGCCGGCCGCGACCCGGTCGGTGACGCCCTGCGCCTCCAGTCCCGCCACGATCTCCAAGGGGTCCACGGCCTCCGCGCACAGCTGCTGATGGCGGTGCATCAGCCCGCGGACGGGGTCGGCCGGGCCGCGCTTGCGGGGGCCGTTCCTGCGGGCGCCGGATTCGGTCTCCTGCGCGTGGCTCATGCGCCCTCCCGCCTCTCGGGTCCGGCGTACGCCGGCTCCCGGGCGGCAGCCGCCCAGGTGGGTACGGCCGTCCAGCGGCCGGGGACGTGGGACTCGGCGGGCCTGCCGAAGGGGACGGGGGTGCCGTCCCGGTCGTGCAGCGGGGCGTGGCGGCCGGGCGCGTGGGCCACGAGGTCGAGGTAGATCTCGCGGAAGGCGGCCAGGTTGCGCTCGACGGTGAAGAGCTCCAGGGCGCGTTCGCGGGCGGCGGCGCCGAGCCGCTGCCGGCGCTCGGGGTCGCGCAGCAGGGCGACGCAGGCCTCGGCGAGCGCCTTCGGATTGCGCGGCGGCACGACGAGGCCGGTGCCGCCGATGACCTCCCGTACGGCGCCGGCGTCCGTCGAGACGGTGGCACGGCCGCAGAACATGGCCTCGACCAGGGTGACGGGGAAGCCCTCGACGACGCTGGAGAGCACGACCACGTCCCCGGCCGCGTACGCGTCGGGGAGCGCCGGGGCGCCGGGGGAGCCCAGTTCCTCGAAGGTGACCGGGCTCTCCCCCGCGGTGACGGCGTCGGCCGCCTCGTCCGGGAAGAGCTGGGCCGCCAGGGCGCGGCACTGCGCCAGGTACGCGGGATCGCCCTCTCCGGCGCGGACGATCCGCAGCCGTGCACCGGGCTCCTCCTTGCGGACCTCCCCGAAGGCGTGCAGCAGGCCGATCAGGTCCTTGCCGGGGTCGACGCGGCCCACCCACACCAGCGCGGGGTCGCCGCCCTCCGGCTCGGGGGCGGGCTCCGGCACGGGCCCCCGGTATCCGGGGTAGACGGTGCGGACGCGTTCCCGCTCGGCGCCGCAGTGCTCCTGCCAGCGGCGCGCGTGGACGTTGCCGGGGGTGACGAGTGCGGCCCGGCGGTAGGCCTCACCGGCCAGCCGGCGGTGGAAGGCGGCGAGCAGGGCGCGTACGGGGGCGGGCAGGCCCGCGGCGCGGTGCAGGAGGAGGGTCTCGCGCAGCCGCACGCCGTACTCGGTGACCAGCAGCGGCGTGCCGAAGAACCGTTTGGCCAGGAGCCCGGGCAGCAGCGCGGTGCCGCCCGTCACGGCATGGCAGAGGTCCGCGGTGGCGAGCGCGTCGCCGAAATCGTCGTACCAGGGCGCGCAGAGCGGCCGCAGCGCGCGCTCCAACTGGTCGACGGCGAGGAGGAGATCACCCACCCCCGCGTCGCCGACGAGGGAGCGCGCGCCGGGCGCCCGGCAGACCTCCTCCAGCACCCGCACGGCGTGCTCGGAGCGGAGCAGCAGCGGGATGCCGCCGTCCTCGCGGGCGAGTTCCGCGAGCCCGTAGAGGGCGGAGGCGAAACGGTCCGCCACGCCATCGGCCCCGGCGTCGCCCGCCAGCACCCCGGCCAGGTCGCGGTACTGCTCCAGCGCCTGCGCCCGCCGCCGGCGCGCCTTTCCCGGCACGACCCCGGACCCCGGCGCCGGACCCCACAACGGCAGTGCGCGCACGTCCCGCACCTGAGGCGGCAGCGCCGGCAGTCCGGCCGCCCCGACCCGTTCGCTCCTGCCGAGCGCGTACACCGCGAACTCGTGCCCGGTGAGCCCGCGCACGAGCCGGTCGACCCAGGCGCCCCCCTCACCCCGGGCGTACGGATAACCACCCTCCGCGAGTAATGCGATACGCACGTCTGCCCCCTCTCGGCACCGGTCTGTTCGGGCGCGATGACCGTATTCCGGCGAAGTGGGGGCACGACGGACGGTTGTCCGCCGTGCCACCGAAAGGGGTGAAGAGGCGTGACTTTCCCACGCGTTGTGCGTTCTGATCGAGTAGACGTTCACCGGGGAATCGGAGCGCCTCCGCGCGCGCTTCCTGTTACCGTGAACGGCATGAAGCGCGCTGCCATGACGACGACGCCGGAGAGTGTCCCGGCGCGCTGACCCATGTCACGACAAGCCCCGGGGCGAGTGCCCCGGGGCTTTCGCCTGCGGTCACTCGCCCGCTGTCCGCGAGGAGACCGTCATGCACGACCACCGCAAGCTCGGCCGCGAGCTGGGCCTGTTCGACACCGACCCGCTGATCGGCGCGGGACTCCCCTACTGGCTGCCCGACGGCGCCACCGTCCGGCACGCCCTGGAGGAGTACGTCCGCGACGCCGAGCGCCGGGCGGGCTACCGGCACGTGTACTCGCCCGTGCTCGGCAAACGCGAGCTGTACGAGATCTCCGGGCACTGGTCGCACTACAGCGACGACATGTTCCCGCCGATGGAGCTCGGCGGCGAACAGGTCGTCCTGCGGCCCAGCCTCTGCCCCCACCACGCGCTGATCTACCGCTCCCGCTCACGCAGCTACCGCGAGCTGCCGCTGCGCATGGCGGAGCTCGGCGGGATGTACCGCTCCGAACTGTCCGGCGTGCTCGGCGGGCTGACCCGCGTACGGGCCATCCAGCTCAACGACGCGCACATCTTCTGCACCCTCGACCAGGTCGCCGAGGAGGCGCGCGGCGCCCTGGGGATGATCCGCGCGGCGTACCGCGCCCTGGGCATCACCCCCGTCCGCTACCGGCTCTCCCTCCCCGGGCCCGGCGGGAAGTACGTCGCCGCGCCCGAGCTGTGGGAACGCTCCACCGCACTGCTGACCGAGGTGCTGGACGGCTCCGGGCTGCCCTACGAGGCGGCGGAGGGCGAGGCCGCGTTCTACGGGCCCAAGATCGACGTCCAGGTCGCCGACGGGGCGGGGCGCGAGGCCACCCTGTCCACCGTCCAGGTCGACTTCCACCAGCCCGGCCGGTTCGGCCTGCACTACGTCGGCGCGGACGGCGCGAAGCACCGGCCGGTCATGGTGCACCGCAGCATCATCGGCAGCGTCGAGCGGGTCGTGGCGCACCTGATCGAGCAGCACGGCGGCGCGTTCCCCGCGTGGCTCGCCCCCACCCAGGTGGTGCTCCTCCCGGTGTCGGAGGCGGAGCTGCCCCAGGCCGAGGCGCTTGCGCGGCGCTGCCTCGACCTGGGCCTGCGCGCCGACGTCGCCGCCCCGGACCGCGGCACCCTCGGGGCACGCGTCCGGGAGGCCCGGCTCGTCCCGTACCAGGCCGTCATCGGCCCCGAGGAAGCCGCCGACGGCCACGTAGCCGTCCGCCTCCGCGACGGCCGCCGCCTTCCGCCGCAGCCCGCGGAGGCGGTGCTGGAGCGTGTCCGCGCGGCCGTGGACGCCCACGCAGTCGAACTGTGGCCCGAGCGGGAGGACCCAGCCTGACCCCGCGCGGCAAGGAACACCGGGGCGCGTCCGTCCGACCGGGCCGGGCGCGCCCCGGTGCGTCAGGCGGTGGCCGCCAGTGCGCCGCGGCGCGCGGCGCGCCGCGCGGCGGACTCGTCCGGGTCGAGCACCGGGACCGCCGCCAGCAGGCCCTTGGTGTACTCGTGCTCCGGTGCCTCGTAGACCCGCCCGGCGGGCCCGTACTCGACGACCCGGCCCGCCCGCATCACCGCGACGTTGTCACTGACCTGGCGCACCACGGCCAGGTCGTGGGCGATGAAGACCAGCGCGAGCCCCAGCTCGCGCTGCAGCTCGCCGAGCAGCCGGATGACCTGCGCCTGCGTCGTGACGTCGAGCGCCGACACCGGCTCGTCGCAGACGATCAGCCGCGGCTCGGGCGCCAGCGCCCGGGCGATGCCGACCCGCTGCCGCTGCCCGCCGCTGAACTCGTGCGGATAGCGGTGGTACCAGTCGGGGTCGAGCCCGACCCGTTCCAGCAGCTCCCGCACGCGGGCGACGATCGCGGTGCCGTCGAGCACGCCGGCCGTCCGCAGCGGGTCCGCGATGGACTCGCCGATGCTGCGCCGCGGGTTGAGCGAGGACACCGGGTCCTGGAACACCATCTGCAGTCCGGGCGTGCCGGGGCCGGAGCGCACGCCCGGGCGGCGCAGCTCGCCGCCCGTGGGCTCCAGGAGCCCCACGAGCATCCGTCCCAGCGTGGTCTTTCCGCTGCCGCTCTCCCCGACGACGCCGAGCGTCTCGCCCGCGCGCACGGTCAGCGAGACACCGTCGACCGCCGCGACCCGGGCGCCGCGCCGGCCGAACTCCCGCCGCACGTCGACGGCTTCGAGGAGGACATCCCCTGTGACTGCGCCGCGCGGCTTCGCCGCCTCCACCCGCGGGACCGCGGCCACCAGGTCCCGCGTGTACGGCTGTCGCGGCGCGCCCAGCACGGTGCCGACCGGTCCGCGCTCCACGGCGCGGCCGTCCTTCATCACCAGGACGTCGTCGACGCTCCCGGCCACCACGCCCAGGTCGTGGGTGACCAGCAGCAGCCCCATGCCGGTCTCCTGACGCAGCTCGCCGAGCAGGTCGAGGATCTGCGCCTGGACGGTGACGTCGAGGGCCGTGGTCGGTTCGTCCGCGACGAGCAGCCGCGGTTCGCACGCGAGCGCCATGGCGATGAGCGCCCGCTGGCGCATGCCGCCGCTGAACTCGTGCGGCCGGAACCGGGCCCGCCTCGGTGCGTCGGGGATGCCGACCCGGTCGAGCACCTCGACCGCCCGCTCGCGGGCCGCGCGCCGGGAGGCCTTGGGGTGGTGGACCCGGTACACCTCGGCGATCTGGTCGCCGATCGCGAAGTAGGGGTCGAGCGAGGACAGCGGGTCCTGGAAGACCATCGCGGCGAGGCCGCCGCGCAGCCCGCGCAGTTCCCGTTCCTCCGCGGTCAGGACGTCGACGCCGGCCACCCGCACCGAGCCGCCGATCCGCGCGCCGCTGCCGCGGTGCAGTCCGAGCAGGGTGAAGGCGGTGGCGCTCTTGCCGCTGCCGGACTCGCCGACGATGCCGAGGGCGCCGCCCTGCTCCAGGGAGAAGGAGAGCCCGTCCACCGCCCGGACGGTGCCCGTGCCGGTGGGGAAGTCGATCGTGAGGTCCTCGACCTCGATCAGCGGTGACGTCATGCCAGCACCACCCGTCGGTCGGCCACCGCGTACAGGACGTCCGCGAGGGCGTTGGCGAGGACCACGAAGAAGCCGGTGACCAGCACGAGCCCGACGACGACCGGCAGGTCCTCGGTCTTCACCGAGTCCACCAGGCTCTTGCCGAGCCCGGGGATGCCGAAGAGGGACTCGGTGAGCACCGCGCCGCCGAACATCGTCCCCAGGTCCAGCGCGGTCAGTGCGATGACCGGCGGCAGGGCGCCGCGCAGGGCGTGGCGCCCGATGACGGAACGCTCGCGGACGCCGTAGGCGCGGAAGGTGCGCACGTGGTCCTCGGCGAGCGTGTCCAGCATGGAACTGCGGGTCAGCCGGGCGTACTTGGCGCTCTCCAGGATGGCCAGGGAGAGCCAGGGCAGCACCAGGTTCCACGCCCACGGCTCGGGGTCCTCGGTCAGCGGGACGTAGGACGGGAACGGCAGCCAGCCCAGCACCGAGACGAACAGCAGCATCAGCAGGATGCCGATGACGAAGACGGGCACGGCGTTGCCGGCGAGGGTGAGCCCGGTCAGCAGCCGTTCGGTGAGCCCGCCGTGGCGCAGCGCCGAGAGCACACCGGTGCCTACGCCGATGACCAGCCACAGCACCATCGCGCCGAGGGAGAGCGAGGCGGTGGCCGGCAGCCGCTGCGCGAGCAGGGAGGTGACCTGCTCGCCGCTCTGGTACGAGAAGCCCAGGCACGGTGCGCCGCAGTGCTCGGTGCCGACGCCGGTGCTGATGTCGGTGCCGGCGAACAGGCCGTGCAGGAAGTGGGCGTACTGCGCGTAGGCCGGGTCGTCCAGGCCCAGCTGGGTGCGGACCTGGGCGACCTGGTCGGCGGAGCACTTGGGCCCGCAGGCCAGCCGTGCCGGGTCACCGGGCAGGACGTAGAAGAGGGCGTAGACCGCGATGCTCAGCACGAGCAGCACCAGCAGGGCCGCCAGCAGCCGGCGCAGCGCGAACCGGGTGAGGAGCGTCATGACCGTGCCGCCTTCCGCCTGCGGGCCACGGTCCGCAGGCGGCTGCCGGCCCGCGGGTCCAGGGCGGTGCGCACTCCGTCGCCGAGGGCGGTGAAGGCGAGGACGGTGACGAAGATCAGGCCGGCGGGCAGCAGCACGTACGTCGGATCGGCCTGGTACCAGGTGGTCGCGGAGGAGAGCATCTGTCCCCAGGAGGGCGTGGGCGGCTTGACGCCGATGCCGAGGAAGGACAGCCCCGCCTCGGACGCGATGTTGGAGGGCACGAGCAGCGCGCTGTAGGTCACCACGGGCGCGGCCAGCGACGGCAGCAGTTCGCGGCGCGCTATCCGCCACCGGCCGGCGCCGCCGAGCCGGGCGGCGGCCACGTAGTCGAGGGACTTCAGGCTCAGGGTCTGGGCCCGGACGATGCGGGAGGTGCCGCCCCAGCCGAGCAGGCCGAGGACGAGGACCAGCAGCACCGGACGCGGGAAGCCGGCGGGGACGATCGCCAGCAGGGCGATGGAGAAGACCAGGGTGGGCAGCGCCAGCATGACGTCCGTGGTCCGGCTGAGCAGGTTGTCCAGGAAGCGGTTGCCGAGTCCGGCGGCGAGGCCGACCGCGACCCCGAGGACGACCTGCACGACGGTGGCGGCGAGGCCGATGCCGAGCGAGATCCGCGCGCCGTACACGAGCCGGGCGAACAGGTCGCGCCCGGTGCCGGGTTCGACGCCGAGCCAGTGGTCGGCGCTCACGCCGCCGAAGGAGCCGGTCGGCACGCCGCCGAGGGCGGAGTCGACGGCCGAGGCGTGGAAGGCGTCCGGGTCCTGCCCCTCCAGGGCGGCGAGCAGCGGGGCGGCGAGGGCCACCAGGACGAGCAGGACGATCACGGCGACGCCGGCGAGGGCGGCGCGCTGGGCGCGCAGCCGCCGCCAGAGCTGCCGGGCGCGGCGAGGGGGGCGGGGGGGGTGAGTTGAGGGCGCCGGGGGAGCGCGGACGGAAGA